>JAZQFL010000164.1:0-7138 GCA_045539485.1 Eubacteriales bacterium | reverse complement strand
CACCCATTTGCATGAATTTGCAAGAGGGTTTCCCCAAAAATTTTTCAAAGCCCTTTTTTGACGCAGGGTACAAAGTAGTGTTCAAAAATATTGCAACCGAAAGTATTATTTGGATGTGCGTTGCAAAACACAATTCCCCAGTCCAAATATATATGCACCGGATTCTGATTCGATAACTATTTCTAAATCTTGAACCCCTGTTATATCTACTTCAATATTGAATGGGCGCCCATATGCGGAAATTTTTGAAGCGCGGCCTTAATAATTTTTAGGGCAACGTTATATTTAGTATAATCAGTAAATGCTTTATTCGCCGCCTCAACCTGTGCATCAACATATTTTTGTTCATCAACAGCGTTGCAAGCACAGCAAATTCCATCATTAGGTACGAAACAGGGGAAAGAGAACCCGGCATAAACGAACTAATACAAATTGCAGATTATTTCAATGTATCTATTGATTATTTACTCGAAAGAACCAACAACCCTAAGATACAAAAATAAGCCGTGAAATTCACGGCTTATTTTCTTTACTTCATATTTTGTTTTGTCGTGTTGATGGAGGCAATGAGCATAGCACGGAGTGTGGTGCACTTTTGGTCAAGCACCTTAAACTCTTCTTCCGAAATGTAGCCTGTTTCATGAAGCATTTGCTTCGCAAATATGAAGCACAAGGCTTCGCCTTGTATGAAGCATTGCGCCGATAGCGCAATATGAAGCAAAGCGCACACAAACTTCCAATGTTCCCGCAGGGAACGCTTCATAGCCGTAGGCGACTTCATGTTTCATGCACCGCAAGGTGCGCTTCGTTCCAAAAAGAAAAACCATCCGAATGGATGGTTTTCTTTTTGGTTGCGGGGGTGGGACTTGAACCACACGACCTCCGGGTTATGAGCCCGACGAGCTACCAACTGCTCTACCCCGCGATATAGATGGTGCCGTTGACGGGAATCGAACCCGTACGACATTGCTGCCGAGGGATTTTAAGTCCCTTGCGTCTGCCAATTCCGCCACAACGGCGCTTGTATGGAACTAAAATCCGTTTAGCTTTATTATTATAACAACTCATTGCCGCTTTGTCAATACATTATCGAAAAATAATTATTTTTTCGTTATTCATTTTTCGACACGGATTTTCTATTGACTTTTTCAGACTATCGTGATAGTATGGACTATAGAAATAGTCTGCACTCGGAGGAAGAAGATGCAAAAGATATTTGACAGCGAGCTTAAGCTTATGTCCATTTTGTGGGAAAGGGAGCCTATTTCCGCAAAGGAGCTTTCCCTTATTGCCGCAAGCACCCTTGAATGGAACAAAAACACGACCTACACCGTTATAAAAAAGCTTGAAGCCAAGGGCTTTATCAAGCGCACGGAGCCGAACTTTATCTGTACCTCGCTCGTATCCCGCGCCGACGTACAGAAAAGCGAGACACGCACGCTTACGGAAAAGCTTTTCGGCGGCTCGAAAAAGGCGCTTTTCTCTGCCCTGCTTGAAGACGAGAGCCTGACGGCAGACGAGCTCGCAGAGCTGAGGCGGATGATAGAAAAGAGGTAACCATGCTGCACGAGACCTTTTACTGGCTTGTGAATATGAGCATTTCCGCCGCCTTATGCGGTATTATTATTCTGCTTTTGCGCCGTATAAAACGCATCCCGCGCCGAATTTCCGTATTATTGTGGGCAATTCCCTTTTTGCGGATGATCCTTCCCTTCGGCATACGCGGGAAAGTGACTCTGATGCAGCTTACTGCGCTCATTCACTCAAAAAACATACCTCTGCCCGTGCTTTTCGATGAATCATTTTCCCAAATGAACCATATGGGCTTAGCCTCCGATTACTTCCCCGTGGATTACCGCACGGAGGCGCTTTACCGCATCTTTGAGATAGGCGGTCTTATCTGGTTTATCGGCGCCGCGGCGCTTGTTGTTGCTTTCTTTATTATTTATTTTATAACTCTCTCCGAAATAAAGGACGCGGAGTCAATAGGGAACGGCGTCTATATCTCCCCAAAGGTAACAAGCCCCGCCGTTTACGGCATATTAAGACCGCGCATCATCATACCAAGTGCGGATCACGCGACCGAGCTTATCCTCCTCCACGAAAAAACGCACATCAGGCGTGCGGACAATCTGTGGCGGCTTATCGCGTTTATTACCGCCGCCTTACACTGGTTTAACCCGCTTTCCTGGGTGTTTTTAAACAAATTCCTCGCCGACACCGAGCTTGCGTGTGACGAAAGCGTACTTGCCTCCTGCGGTGAAGAGCGCAAAAAGGAATACGCGCTTGCCCTTATCGGATGTGCGGAAAAAACGAGCGTGTTTGCCGCCGCCTTCGGCGGTGCAAGGCTCCGCCTGCGCGCCGAATGTATTATGTCATATAAAAAGCTGACCGCCGCATCAGCCGTTGCTTTTTCAGCTCTTATCATCTGTGTTTTCTACGTTCTGCTTGCAAATTAGAAAGGAGAAAATATGAAAAACAAACGCTTTACCCTATATTACGCACTCTCGCTTATCGGAGTTTTGCTTCTCTCCGCTTATCCCTTAAAAATGGCGAACACCGTTGTAACGTTTATGGTATCAAACGGCTCCGTTCCCACCGGGCAATTCCCCAAATACATAATTCCATACGCGCCCATCGCCTTTGCCCTGCTGTGCGGTACGGCGCTTATGCCGATCTTTATGCGGTATCTGAAGCGCTTTGCTCTGCTTGGCGCGTCCACGGCTTCGCTCGGCGTGTTCCTTATATCGGAATTACTGCTTGAAAGCAAGGTCATAGTAAGCGGAACGGCGATCATAAAGCTTGAAAGCTGGCAGATGTATATGTGCTATACGCCTCCCATGGAATATGAAACACGCACGTGGACGGCGATAGACGTGCTTATGGGCGAATACAGCCCCTCATTCAAGCTTCATTTCTATATGATATCCGCGGTGCTGATAATCTCTGTACTTAACTGCATCTACGGCTTCGGCTCTATGATAATAAGCGGAGAAAAGCACCGCCTGAAATCACTGATACTGCAAAGCGTCTCCGCGGCCGCATTTCTCGGAATGTGCATACTTGCCTGCTTTACGGCATTCTACCGCGGCGGCGAGCTGACCGTTTCTCCCCTTTCCGCATTTCTGATGTGTACATTCTTCATCCTGCTCGGCATTACCGTGGGGCTGTTTGCGGCGTCCCTTACCGTCGGAAAACGCAGGGCGCTTTCAATTACACTGCCATCAGCACTCTCCGCGCTTACAGTGCTTCTTATGTACATCGGCGAAGCGTGCCTTTTAAGCGGACATCTGTACATACTCGGCAAAGGTCCGATATTCCAGCCGCTTGTCGGCAATTTCGTTTCAGCTTTCGACGTGCTGGTTATCATCATATCGGGAGCACTCACCGCAGTGCTTGCGATGATTATCAATAAAAGAGATTAAACAAATCGAAAACCGCCCGAGCGCTGTCATCCTTGAGCGTTAGCGAAGGATCTTGCGCAGGGCGGTTTTCTTCATTTTCTATTATCTCTTATCTATCACGTTGGCGTGATTACATCACGGCAACGTGATCTTCGTCCATACCCACTCGCCGTTTTTCAGCTCGCAGATATTCTGGCAGAATTTGGTGTGACCCGCAGGCTTGCCCTGCGCGTTAAGCAGATCAGCTTCCTCGGTCATCATTATATAATTCTCTGACCTTAGGGTAATTATATACCTGCTGTTGCACCGTGTGGAGTAGTTCTCGCGCTTTGCTATTGCTTCGAGCCTTGCCTCGTAGTAAAGCACGGCAAGCTGCTCAAGCGCGAGACCGACGTCGTCAGATTCACCGCTGACATCGACCCAAAGCGAGAGATAATCCTCTGGCGCAATAGGGTCTATTGACGGGAAATCCGGAATTTTTGTGGTATCATCGGGATCCTCGGTGATATCGACACCTCCCGTACCGCTCCACGTTTTTCCGTCGGTGTGGTAATCGGTATTTACAACAGACCATTTACCGCCCGCAAGCACGCACTCGTATACGTTGTTGTTTAAAAGTATGCCCTTTGTCTCCCAAACGGAGATACGCACGCGGGACGATGTCATCCACTCATAGTACTCGGTTTTCGATATATCGGCTCGATAACCGCTGAGGCTGGAACAAAGCTCGGTGCTCTGACCGGTGGTAAGATCATAAACGAAGTACTTTGCAGAAAGCTTGTTTACAGCATCGGAAACCAGATAGAGCACTCGTACGCCGTTTGAGGACGCGCCGAGCATACGCGCGCCGTAGCAGGGATAGCTCTTACCCGCCTTTACCATTTCCGTTATGATGGCAACATCATTGGAAAGTCCTTTATCACCGCCAAGCAGTGTAGATCTTCCGCTTGCAACATCAACCGAGAGTATGTCATATATGCCGTTGCGGCAGACAGATATGACTGCCCTGCCGTTATACATATACATCTCGCCAAACTCGGTTACGCTGTTTACGTACTCCTGACCCTTGCCGTCGCGCAGTACGGCATTGATGCCGCTTGTGGGAACAGATGTATTAAGCGGATAGTAGACCCTGTTGGAGCCTTTTTCCACCGCATACCACAGAGGCGCGTACTTCGCACCAAGCATTTCGATAGAGGGGATATTCTCGGTTACATTAAGACTTGCAGAAACGCTTACCGCTGTAATACGGTAGTAGTCGTTTACCGCCTCAACGGTATATTCCGCGTTCATACGCGTTCCGTCGGGCGCTACCAGCACAGTCTTCACCGTAAGCTTGTTTCCGCTTTGGGAAAGCACCGTACCGCCGAGCTCAATGCTCCAGCCTGAGAGAGTGCTCGCATCGGGCACATAGTAGAAATAGCCGGTCTCTCTTTCGTATCTGTCGTCACCCTCAAGTCCGATATATGCATTCTCGGGAAGCTTTTCTTCCTCCTCGGTATCCTCTGTGGGTATCGGCTCTGTTGTTACCGCATCGGAGGTATCGGCTGTTTCGGAAGCTTCGGCAGTATCCGTTACGGTTTCCGTTACCTCTGCCGTTACCTCATCGGTCTCGGCGGGTATCTCTATTTCGGGTGCGGGGTCGGTTATATAGCTGTCAAAATAATCCTCGGTAATGCCCAGCAGCTCCCACGCGAGCTTTTTTAGGGTGTATATCTGTACCTTGTATTTTTTTACCTCAATGGGTCTCACAGGCTCGGGGGCTGTTGTCTCCGCCGCTGCGGCAGTCTCTACCGCTGCGGTCGTTTCCGCAGGGGTCGTTATATCATCGCCGGTTACAACGCCGACGGTGGTTGCGTCTGTTGTGACCGCATCCGATGTTACTGCATCCGATGTTACTGTATCTGATGTTACCGCATCGGTACCCGTTGCCGCTTCTGTGGTTACCTCTTCGGTCTTGGGTACCTCGGGCATTATGTACTCGATGTATTCCTCGCCGAGATCTTTATCTGCCGCGTAGTTGAGCAGGTAATAGATGATGTTTGAAGAAGCAAAGGATTTCGCACCCTTTGCAGGCTTAAAGAAGTAGGGAGCGGAATAACGGATAAGCTCCAGCACCTCTTCGTAATCGGGGTAATTATTGGGGTGCTCTACAATGCTTTCGTGGTCAAAGCTTCCTCCGGGGGTCGTCTTCTCGGGGAGCTCTAAGGTATAAAGCGTTCCCCAGCCCTGAGTGCCTATGATTATCTGCTTTTCAAGCGGGATGACCTCGGCAATATTGGGAACGGGGGTGGTGTAGATGCACTCAAATGTATTTGCGCTGAATATTGATATACGGGAAGCGTCATCCGCGGGGAAAAGTACAAAATGCGTTCCGTTTTTATTAAGCGTTATACGGCTTTCAAAGAAGATATCCTCGTAATTATCGAAGAAGCCCTCCTTGCGCTCGCCTCCGCGCACGTACATGCTCTCAAATTTATCGAGAGAGCCGAGCTCCGCACGGGATATCTCGGTATATTCACCGTCGGTCATACGCACGCACCAAAGGTGAGATACGGTGCATCCTATGGGGGTGAGGCCGTTTTCGTAAATGCTTACGGTCTCTGCCGCGGTGCTGTAAGCGCCAAAACCAATAGACCCTCCGTTACCGTCGATACGGAATATAAGAGTGCTGTCCTTTGAGAAGCAGACAAGCTCCGCCTTTCTTGTTTCATGCGCGTTTACAGACTCTGTCTGCGGTGAATAGATTACGGTGCTTCTTCCCGTTGCCAGATTTTCAATTATTACGTTTCCGCTTGCGCCCTGCACGTATGCACAGTATTCTCCGCAATCGGAGTACAGAGCATCCGAGAAGGTACGCGTTATAAGCTGTACCTTGGTGTTGCCGGGTTTCCCCGTTACGGTATAGTATTTGCCGTAAGCGGGGCACACGGTAAGTCCGCCCTCAGCTGAGAACACCTCGCATCTGTCGGGCTTATCGTAAAGCTTTTTCCAACCGCCCGCGAGAGTATTCTCCGCATAGTCGAAAAATCCGATATGAAGCGCTCCCGCTTTGTCGCGCGCAAAAACAGCAAGGTAATTATCAAAATAATGCACTATCTGCGAAACAGTATAACCGTCGGGCAGGTTATCGTACAAAGAGAAAGAACGGTTTACAAGCCCGTCGGAAAGCTTTATCACATATCCGTCCTCATGGAAAGTGATGCTTTCCGCCATTTTGAGTACACACTCCCTTACCGTTTTATCACGGAAAGCGGAAAAACCCTCAAAGCGGCACACAAAAGGAATAACGGACATTCCGTCAGATGCAAGCAAATAGCAGTATGCACTGTAAAGACCGTTTCCGTTCTTCTTTTCAAAGGTATAGAAAACGGAAAGCGTTCTGCCGTCCTCAAGCGTGTGCTTGGCGGTGTCCATAAGCGTGAAGGCACCCGCCATCTCGGGGCGCAGAGAGGCAAGGGCAGCCTCGGTAGTCTGCACTGCAAGATACTTGGAATTAAAGCTCAGAACGTCCTCTGCCCAAATAAGGGAAAAGCCCGTTTTTTCAGCTGTCTCGGCATTTTTTGCCTCAAATTCGCGGTACCCGCCGCCCATACCCTCGGGTATGCCCATAGTTATAAACACCGTTTCTCCGGAATCGGTATAGGGACCGGGAATATCGCCCTTCAGCAGTGCGGAGGTAAATACTGTGTTGACAAGCTTAACCTCCTCGCGCACAGGCGGCTCCGTTACGG
>JAZQFL010000163.1:0-2568 GCA_045539485.1 Eubacteriales bacterium | reverse complement strand
TTGCCGATGAATATATCAACGTCGGCTCGCGCTTCGGGCATTGGAAGGATGCGGCGATACGTGTGCGCGGAAATGCCGTAAACAGCTTTACGCTTATGTTTTTGCAGATGTGGGAGCTTGAGGGAAAAATGAAGCCCGAATACGGCAAGTATCTCTCGCGTGTCGATGATACCTATGAAGGCTGCGGTATCGTTATCCCGTACGGCGACAGCCCGCTTGACTCCAACAAAACGGGCGAGCGCGTTTATATGGATATCCTGAACCGCGCAAGGGAGTACGTGTATATTATGACTCCGTACCTTATCCTTGACAGTACGATGGAAACGGCATTGCGCTTTGCCGCCGAGCGCGGAGTTGACGTGCGTATTATCTTGCCCGGAATTCCCGATAAAAAAAGCGCCTACGCACTTGCAAAAACTCATTATAAAAATCTCCTCGCATCGGGTGTGAAGATATATGAGTATTCCCCCGGATTTGTGCATTCAAAGGTGTTCCTCTCGGACGGACACGAGGCGGCTGTGGGTACTATCAATCTCGATTACCGCAGCTTTTACCACCATTTTGAATGCGGTGCATATATGCGCGGAGGCAAGGCTATAGATGCTATACGCGCGGACTTTGAGGAGACCTTCCCCAAATGCCGCCGCGTGACAGATGAGACCGTAAAAAAAGAAAAGCTTGGTATCAAGCTGTACGGCTTTCTTTTAAAGGTCATTGCTCCTTTGATGTAAATATTTTATGTGAGGTATAAAGATGAAAGTTCTGATGCTCAACGGAAGCCCCAAAAAGGACGGTAACACCGCCCGCGCTCTTAAGGAAATGGAAAAGATATTCGCCGAAAACGGCGTGGAGACCGAGATCGTTCAGGTAGGCGGTAAGGATATACGAGGATGCAGTGCTTGCTTTTATTGCTACGAGCACGGAAAATGCGCTTTTGACGATATAGTCAATGAAACCGCACAAAAGCTTAAGGATTGCGACGGACTTGTTATCGCTTCCCCCGTTTACTATGCCGCCGCAAACGGTACGCTTGTAGCAATGCTTGACAGGCTTTTCTACAGCAGCCGCTTTGATAAGACAATGAAGGTCGGTGCTTCCGTTGCCGTTGCGCGCCGCGGCGGATGCTCCGCTGCCTTTGACCAGCTCAATAAGTATTTTACGATATGCGGAATGCCCGTTGCCTCCAGCCAGTACTGGAACAGCGTACACGGAGCAAAGCCCGGAGACAGCGAAAATGACCTTGAGGGTCTGCAGACTATGCGTACCCTTGCCCGTAATATGACCTTCCTTATGAAGAGCATTGCCCTTGGAAAAGAGGCATACGGCCTGCCCGAAAAGGAGCAGAAGACCGCTACTAACTTTATCAGATAAGGAAAATCAAAGTGTTTTTGAAGTTGAAAAAGCGCATTAGCCGCGAACGGCATGAGATGAAGCTCCTGTTGCGTGCTATCCCCGCTACTGCGGTCACGCTGTTCGTTGTCAGCGTTATTTGCATGAATCTGCTTGCAAACAAAACGCTCCTGCAGCTTGATTGGATAGCCCTTGACGGCGGCATACTTATCTCCTGGCTGTCGTTTATGTGCATGGACGTTATAACCAAGCATTTCGGACCCAAGGCATCAAACCGAATATGCGTGCTTGCGGCGGGCATAAACCTGCTTACATGCTTCATATTTTTTACCGCAAGCGCCATTCCGTCCAATGCGGGCGATTTTTCCGCTTTTGACGGTATCTTCGGCGGAACTTGGTTCATTCTGCTCGGCAGTACGGTTGCGTTCCTTCTTTCTGCCGTGCTTAATAATACTCTGAATCATATTATAGGTAAAAGCTTTTCAAAGAACCCCGACGGCAGGCTTGCCTATGCCGCGCGTACGTATATTTCTACGTTTTTCGGTCAGTTTTTCGATAACTTTGTGTTTTCCGTTATCGTGTTTACCTTCTTTGCTCCCATATTCTGGGACGGCTTTCACTGGACAGTGCTTCAATGCGCAATGTGCGCGCTGACGGGCGCAGTTGCGGAGCTTGTTATGGAGATAGTGTTCTCGCCGATAGGTTACCGCATAACCCGTGTGTGGAAGGAGCATAACGTGGGCAGAGAGTATATTGAATTTATGGAAAGGGGCAGTGAAAA
Source organism: Eubacteriales bacterium (assembly GCA_045539485.1). GTDB lineage: Bacteria > Bacillota > Clostridia > Oscillospirales > CAG-272 > RUG12395. The sequence continues at coordinate 437 of JAZQFL010000163.1, read as the reverse complement.
ATGAACGTGCTTATTACCGGAAGTACGCAGGGAATAGGCAAGGCGATAGCCGAGCTTTTTCTTGATAAGGGACATACCGTTATAGGAATAGACAGGCAGACGGCAAGTATAGAAAATGCCGCATATACGCACTTTGTGTGCGATATACGCGATTATGAAAAGCTTCCCGCAATTGACGGAGTGGAGATACTTATAAACAACGCAGGCACACAGAACGAGGATGATATAGATATTAACCTCAAGGCACTTATAAAAATTACGGAAAAATACGGTGTGCGCGAGGGGATAAGATCCGTCCTCAATATCGGCTCCGCAAGCGCGCACACGGGCTCCGAGTTTCCCGAATACTGCGCAAGCAAGGGCGGAATACTCGCGTATACCAAAAACGTTGCAATGCGCGTTGCAAAATACGGCGCTACCTGCAACAGCCTTGATCC
>JAZQFL010000162.1:0-2086 GCA_045539485.1 Eubacteriales bacterium | reverse complement strand
CCCTTTACATAATCGGATTCAGTAAATTCAGTAAATCCGTTATATCTGTCTCTTGTACCCCAAGAATATGTATATGGTGTTTTTCCGCCTGATGCTTCGACTGTATATGTAAGTGTTTCTCCTTCATCGGCAGAATCAATCATTTCAGGCTGAACCGTTATTTCAAAAGGCTCATACATATCGGGAGTTTCTTCCTTGGTTTCTGCCTTTGGTTCTTCGGGAACTTCAGGAAGAATTTCGGCACCCTTTGGAATTTCAAATCGAGGCTCTTCTGTTTTTGGTTCCTCAATTTTAGGTTCCTCGATGGTTGTTCCCATACTGAAGGTTATTCTCTCGTTCTTGTTTGTCATACGGGTGATTATTGCCGCAACCTCGCATCTTCTTATGGTGTAAAGAGGCGTACAGTTGTGAGCTTCGTCGACACCCTGCAGGATACCTGCACGGTAGAGCTTATATATAGCAGGTGCGTATCCGGCATCCTTCGGAACGTCGGGAATAGATCCGTCGGGCACTTCGTTTATTTCGGGAAGCGCCTCATCGGGAAGTGCGTTTGCAAATATCTCCATATAGCCTGCTCTTGTTGCAAAGGCACTGTAGTTGTACTGCTTGGAGATCACTCCGTTTTTTTCGCAATACTGTACGTAGGTGTCGTACCAAGGGTTTGTTGTGGAAACGAGATATACGCTTCCGTCCTTATAAAGCTGGTGCATACACGCCGCAAGCTTTATTGCCTCGGCGTATGTCAGGTTGTCATCGGGTGCAAACTCGGTGTCGCTTTTGCCGTTGATGATGCCGAGTCTGACGGCGTTCATTACGTCGTTATAATACCACGACTCTTTTTTTACGTCGTTAAAGCCCGTATAATCCGCACTTACCGTGGGTATTATACCGATAAGCATTACCAAACAGATGATGATCGATAGCGTTTTTCTCATAGGCTGCCTCTTTTCTTATTTGTGATTCTGATGCCAAAGATATACCAAAAACATATTGACCGAAGCCACAGTTTATGGTAAAATATTATAGTAAGATTATGTGGGCGGCTTCTGCTTTCCGTTGGCGCGTAGACAGAAGCTGTATAACGTGGTCACGATCACTTTATACCAAAGGGAACCCACACGATCTCAAAACAGCGCAAGAAATTATACCCTCCTTAATATAATCCTGCAATTATTATTTTAATGATTTCTGATCTTTTGTCCCCGTCAAAATAGGTTAAATTGATAGGTAAAGCCATAAAAAAGGCTAATTCTGTACATAATTTTCCTACGGGACGATCGATAAGATATGATGGCAAGTTCTGCCATCAAGGAGGTTTTTATGAAAAAATTATTCTCTCTCGTTTTGTCGTCGGTAATACTTTTGTCTGTCCTTGTGGGATGCGCGGACGGTTCATCACTCACCCCCGACGATCCCGTAACTCTCACTATGTGGCACGTATACGGAAGCCAGACAGAATCGCCCTTTAACGACAGCATCAACGAATTCAACAAAACAGTCGGAAAGGACAACGGAATTGTAATCAATGTGGTTTCGGTAAGCAATTCCTCAGCTATAGATGAGGCACTTACGCAATCTGCAAACAACGTTCCGGGTGCTCCCGATCTTCCCGATCTTTTTACTGCTTATCCGAGAATGGCACAGGTCATCGGTTACGATAATCTTCTTGATTGGGGCGAATATTTCACCGAAGAGGAGCTTTCTTTCTTTGTTGACGAGTTTGTCGAAGAAGGTTATTTTGAAGGCGAGCTTTTGATGCTTCCCATCGCAAAATCCACCGAGCTCTTGTTTCTGAACAGCACTATGTTCAATAGAACTTTATCCGAAAAAGGTATCGGCGAAGATGACATTTCCACCTTTGAAGGTCTCTTTGATGCCTGCACGGAATATTACGATCTTTCGGGTGGGAAAGATATGTTCCAGATAAACGATTTTTATCACTATTTTCTCGTTGGAACTGCCGCATTCGGAGAAGATTTTATCGTTGAAGGAAAGCCTGATACCGAAAGCGATGCTTTTAAAAAGGTATGGGAGCCTATGGCACACGCCGCAATACACGGCGGCCTCTGTCTTGGAAACGGCTATG
>JAZQFL010000161.1:0-5344 GCA_045539485.1 Eubacteriales bacterium | reverse complement strand
CTGCTTCCCCGCTTTATCGAGGATGAAATGGGCGGTGATCTTATGCAGGATAAATATGCCGAGAGTATACTGCTTGGCGAGCGTGTTTTCAACTATGACGCAATGACAATGGAAAAAAGCTCCAAAAACAGCTTTACCGTCCGCATCCCCGCAACCCTTAACGGGGAAAAGGATGAGGACGCGGTGCTGACGTTCAGAAAAGAAATGACGGATGGCAAGGTTGTTTGGAAGCTTGACAGCCCGACGTATTGACAGAATCGCAAAGCGATTCTGTCAGCGATATAAATTCCCTTGCGGGAATTTGCGATATGCCTTGAGGGCGCGATATACGCTGACGCGTGCGATATGCCCTGCGGGGCACAAGGGGAATTTATATCATATCGAACCGAACCCCGAAGGGGTGAGAAGCGCACTTGGGCGCCAAATTCGCAAGCGAATTTGCTGAAGGCAACCGAGCGAAGCGAGGTTATATCGCATTTTGCAACGTCAAAATATATCGCGTTTGCGAAGCAAACATATCGCTTTTTTAAAAAACTACAGTTAATAAGTAGGTAAAACCGCCTTGCGGTTTTACAGCGATATAAATTCCCTTGCGGGTTTTGCGGTAGTGAATTGGTGTCCGGGGGACATCAAGAGCCGCGAAGGGACCGACCCGCAGGGAGACAAGATGGAAAACTTATTAACACCTCATCCACCGAGTCGCGCGCCACAAGGCCCCGCTGTTCGCAAGCGCTCCCCCTCCCTCCCGGAGGGAGGCAAATATTAACATAAATTCGGCAAATGCCGAAAAGGAGAAATTATGGCAGCAAAGAAACCTGCTTCTAAGGCAGCCGCCGCGCCTGCAAGTGACGCGGAGGGCAAAAAACAGGCTCTTGAGAGCGTTCTTTCTAAAATTTCCAAGGATTTCGGCGCAGGTGCGGTAATGAAGCTCGGTGAGACCACCAAGCTTGACGTAAGCGCTGTTTCCTCCGGCTCTATCGGTCTTGACCGCGCGCTGGGCGTCGGCGGTATTCCGAGGGGCAGAATTACCGAGATATACGGACCCGAATCCTCCGGTAAAACTACCGTTGCGCTTCACGCTGTTGCGGAGGTGCAGAAGACCGGCGGTACTGCGGCATTTATCGACGCAGAGCACGCGCTCGACCCGCTTTACGCACGCAATCTCGGTGTTGATATCAACAATCTTCTCGTCTCTCAGCCCGATGACGGCGAGCAGGCGCTTGAAATTGCAGAGGCGCTTGTAAACTCAGGTGCAGTTGATATTATAGTTATCGACTCCGTTGCGGCGCTTGTTCCCCGTGCGGAGATAGACGGTAGCCTTTCAAATTCCAACGTGGGTCTCCACGCGCGCCTTATGTCTAAGGCTATGCGTATGCTAAGCGGCGCTATCGCAAAGACCAACACCATAGTTATCTTTATAAACCAGCTCCGCGAGAAGGTCGGCGTTATGTACGGTAACCCCGAGACCACCACGGGCGGACGCGCGCTGAAGTTCTATGCGTCTGTCCGTATCGAGGTAAGAAAGAGCGAGAGCATCAAGGCGGGTACCGAGATCGTCGGTAACCACGTTAAGTGCAAGGTCGTTAAAAACAAGGTCGCTCCCCCCTTCCGCGTTGCGGAATTTGATATTCTGTTCGGCAAGGGCATATCCAAGGCGAGCGAGATGATCGAAATGGGTGTTGCTCTCGGAGTACTTAAAAAGAGCGGTGCTTGGATAAACTACGGCGATCAGCGTATAGGCCAGGGTAAGGACAACGCAAGAAAGACGCTTGAAAACGACCGCGCGCTTGCTGAGGAGATAGAGGCAAAGATCCGCGCTATCGCCGCAGAGGAAAACGAGGTCGTCGATGAGATCCCCGATGATGACGAGCTTGACGAAGAGCTTCGCGAGTTTGAGCTTGACGAGGAGTAAAACTTGACAGTTCAGCTCATAAAAGCGGAAAAACGCAAGCATTTTATTGCCGTACACGTGCTTTTGACATCAAGCGGCGGCTTTGAATCGCGCGAGCTTACGCTTCCCCCATCCGTATGGAACGATATGGGCTACGAAGTGCCGTGCGAGATATCAACAGCCGAAATGGATGAATTATACCGCTACGAGGAATATTACCACGCATACGAAAAGGCGTTAAGCATTCTCTCATACGGCGATAACAGCGCCGCCGCCTTAAAGCGCAAATTAAAGCTGAAGGGTTTTTCTGACGGTGCAATTATCTACGCTTCGCGCGCCATGAAGGCACACGGCTATATAAACGATGCCGAGATACTTAACGAAAAGGTATTGTATCTTGCAAACGAAAAGCTCCACGGACGGCGGAAGATAATATCCGAGCTTACCGCAAAAGGCTTTTTAAGGCACGATATTGAAGGTGCGCTTGAAAGATGCGAGGCGCTTATCAGCTTCCCGAAAAACAGACGCAGGCTGATAGAGAAAAAATACGGCAAAACAGACGGTTTTACCGCAGAAGAGATTGTAAAAATCAAGGCTTTTTTATACCGTAACGGTTATTAAAGTAATGGAAAATGATAAGCCGCAGATCCTTCGCTGCGAGTCCGCAAATGTCATTCAAGCGTATCTCGCGCAAGCGAGATAGACGCGACCGCAGGGAGCCGCCTCCCACGGAGGCGATGATACGAGCGAAGCGAAGAATCTTTTTGCGGACTCTCCGCTCGAGGATGACAAGCGGCTTATTGACATTAACGGAAGGATTATTTATGGCAAAGGTTGGATTTGTTTCTCTCGGCTGTTCCAAAAATCTTGTGGACACCGAGACCATGCTTGCGCGCCTTGCCGAGGCGGGATATGAGATAACCCCCGAGGCAGAGGATGCGGACGTTGTTATAATCAACACCTGCGCGTTCATTCAGAGCGCAAAGGAAGAGTCGATTGAGACTATTATCGACATTGGTTGGTTAAAGGAACATCACAAATTAAAGGGCATCGTCGTTTGCGGCTGTATGGCAGAGCGCTACGGCGAGCAGGTAAAGAACGAGCTGCCCGAGGTTGACTGCATCGTCGGTCTTGGCAGTATCGATGAGATCGTAAACGCCGTTAAAAAGGCTGAAAACGGCGAAAAAATGTACGTTCACGCGGATAAAGAGTTCTCTCCCCTCGGAGGCGACAGAGTTGTTACCACGGGACCGATGGCATATCTTAAGATTGCCGAGGGCTGTGACAACCGTTGTAGCTACTGTGCCATCCCCCTTATCCGCGGCAAAATGCGCAGCCGCCCGATGGAGGACATAGTTAAGGAAGCCGAGGATCTTGAAAAGCTCGGTGTTAAGGAGCTGTGCATCATAGCACAGGATACGTCCCGCTACGGACTTGACCTCTACGGTGACTATAAGCTTGCAGGGCTTATCCGTAAGATAAGCTCTGCAACGCAGATTCCGTGGATAAGACTTCTCTATCTCTATCCCGATAAGATCACAGACGAGCTTATCGAGGAGATGAAGAATAATCCCCGAGTTGTAAAATACGCTGATATTCCGATACAGCACATAAGCGATAATATGCTAAAGGCAATGGGCAGACACGGCGGCAAGGAGGTCGTTAAATCGGCTATTTCCCGCCTGCGCGCAGCAATGCCCGACGTTACGTTGCGTACCACAGTTATGGTCGGATTTCCAGGGGAAACCGAGGAAGATTTCGAGGAGCTTTGCGATTTCGTTAAAAAGACGAAGTTCGACCGCCTCGGCGCCTTTACCTATTCCCCTGAGGAGGATACCCCTGCCGCTGAATTTGAAGATCAGATCGACGAGCAGGTAAAGCAGGACAGATACGATACCATAATGCAGATACAGCTTGATATCAGCGCCGCAAGAAACCGCAAGCTTATCGGCAGAAAGATGCGCGTGCTGTGCGAGAATTTTGATATCCCCGCCGAGGTCTACGTCGGCAGAAGCGAAGCCGATGCCCCCGACGTTGACGGTAAGGTGTTCTTTGTTTCCGATAAAAAGATCCGCGACGGACAGTTTGTGACGGTAAGGATAAACGAAGCGGAGGATTATGATTTGATCGGAGAGACGGTTTGATAAAATAAGCAATATGGACGAATTGCCTCAAAGAAAACATCCGCGATGGAAATCATACGATTACAGCCGTAATGGAGCCTATTTTATTACGATTTGTACCCATTGTAGGATGAAGATATTGTCTGACGTGGTAGGGCGGGGGCTTGCTCCCGCCGAAATAAGGTTATCGAAAATAGGAGAAATCGTACTGGAAGAATTGTATGCCATTGAAAACAGATACGGTTTCGTTAATATCGGTCCATTTGTTATAATGCCGAATCATATACACGTAATATTTGTATTCAATGAAGAAATGGCGGGAGCAAGCCCCCGCCCTACGGTTATGGATGTCGTTTGCGCGTTCAAATCTTTGATTGTACGAAAATGCCGTGAAATAGGATTTACGGGTTCATTATTTCAAACCTCTTTCCACGACCACATAATCCGCGACAATGACGATTACGTGCGGTGTAAAAATTACATTCTTAATAATCCCCGCGATTGGCGGCTTGACGAACTCTACACAGAATAAATTCCATTCAGGAGAAAATTATGAAACCCAATACTAACTGGAACGTACCCAACATTCTAACAGTTATCCGTGTGATACTCGTTCCCTTCTTTATGCTGACGGTGCTGATCCCCGGGGAGAGCGCTATGTGGCGCATTATTGCCGCCGCGGTGTTTGCGCTTATTTCCTTTACCGATATGCTTGACGGTAAGATAGCGCGCAAGTACAATCTTGTTACCGATTTCGGTAAATTCCTTGATCCGCTTGCGGATAAATTCCTCGTTCTCGGTGCGCTTCTCGCACTGCTGAAGAAATACTCCGCCGAGCTTGGTGACCTGCTTGTGTGGGTAACTCTTGTAGTCATCCTCCGCGAGCTTGCCGTTACCTCCCTCCGCCTTGTTGCCGTAAACAAAAGCGGCAAAGTAATTGCCGCAAGCATTTGGGGCAAGCTTAAGACCGTATCCCAGATGGTTGCTATCATCTGCGTGTTCCTTGAGCCCGTTATTATTACCCCTTACATCCATACCCCCGTTTATCTGCTTTCTTACATTACTCTCTCGTTTATGATGTTAACGACGATCTTCTCCGGTGTGGATTATTTTGTGAAGTTTTTTAAGGATTAAGGTAATATTGATTTAAATAAAAAAGAGGGAACGTATCCGAAAACCAAGTCGATACGTTCTCTCTTTTTATAGGCGATATGTTTGCTGTCGCAAACGCGATATATTCACATCTTGCGAAATATATTCACAAAATTGCGGATGCGATATAACCGCCCTTTCGGTCGGTTGCGATATGATATAAATCCCCTTCACGCCC
>JAZQFL010000160.1:0-29470 GCA_045539485.1 Eubacteriales bacterium | reverse complement strand
TCCTTAAGCTGACCGGGCTTATCGATAAGCTCAATGAGCAGACAGGAGGAACGTCCCGAATTTCTGAGGCCTCTGTCAATTACTCTGGAAAGGCTGGTAACGTCAATGTTACCACCGGATACTACTGCGGCGACCTTTTTGCCTTCAAGCGGAAACTTATTGAACATGACAGCCGCTACCGCCGCCGCGCCTGCTCCCTCGGCTATCATTTTTTGCTTTTCGATCAACGCCAGTATCGCGCTTGACACCTCGTCGTCGCTGACAAGAGCAATACCGTCTACATACTTGCTTACGAGATCATAGGTGTTTTCACCCGGTTGTTTTACTGCAATGCCGTCCGCTATAGTGGACACCGAGTCGAGGCATTTGATCTCTCCGGCGTTGATGGATTCGTACATACCGGGCGCGCCCTCCATCTGAACGCCGTACACCTTTACGGAGGGGCGGATCTGCTTCACTGTATATGCAATGCCCGAAATGAGTCCGCCTCCGCCTATCGGTACAACGATCGCATCTACGTTATCAAGCTCACCAAGAACCTCAAGCGCGATAGTTCCCTGTCCTGCAATAACGTTCTCGTCATCAAAAGGATGTACAAAGGTATAGCCGCAGCTGTCCCTCAGTTCAAGCGCCTTTTTGTATGCATCGTCATAACAGCCCTCAACAAGACAAACATCTGCGCCGTATCCCTTGGTTGCCTCCACCTTTGAAATGGGTGCCGTGTCGGGCAGGCAGATAAGCGACTTTATGCCGTTCTTTGTTGCCGCCAAGGCAACTCCCTGAGCGTGATTGCCCGCAGAGCAGGCGATAACTCCTCTTGCTTTTTCCTCCTCAGAAAGCATAGCAATCTTGTATGCCGAACCTCTGACCTTAAAAGAACCCGTGATCTGTAAATTTTCCGGCTTAAGATATAACTCACATTGAGGCGCCACTCCGTAAGCTCTTACAAGCGCCGTTTCTCTGATGATCCCCTTCAAAACATTCTGTGCATTGAAAACTCTGTCTAACGATAACATTTTTTGCTCCGCCTTTCTTTTTACATATTATGCGATCCTTTGCTTCGGAGCAAACAAAAAACGCCCCAAAGCATCTGCTTTGAGACGGGTGAAGATATATTCCACTCGCGGTACCACTCAAATTGCGGAGAAAACTCCGCCTCTCTTCGATGCCAAACAGCATCTATGCAATAACGCCGCATTCACGGGAAGCGCCTACTGGGTGTTAAGCCTTTGGGACTTCCGGCTCGGAAGTGATAGGAAATGCTGCAGTATTTTATCGGGATCACACCCTCCCCGATTCTCTGAGAAAACACTTTGCGGCTTCCGTCTTCGTCATAGCCTTTATTTCTTTGTTGCTCGTATTTTAGCACGCTGTTTCGGTGTTGTCAATACATTTTCATAAATTTTCTGCATCGGTTGCTACTTGTATTTTACGGACAGATTTGATAGAATATAACTATGAGAAACGAAATATTGAATTTTTTAAAAAAAGAGAATATAGAGCTTTACGGAATTGCTGATCCCTCAAAATGCAATGTAAAGCTTGCCCACGTTTTGAGGCGGGCGGGATTTGCAGCGGCAGACGGCGAAGAAGGTAAAACACCGCGCAGTCTGCTTTGTCTGTGTTTTCCGTATTTCTACGGCTTTCCGCAGAACTTTTCCGTCTATGCCGCATCACCTGATTACCACGCGTACTGCGAGGGCTTTTTTGCGCGCTTTTGTGCATTGCTTTCGGAAGTTTATCCTCAATACACTTTTTGCGGATTTGCGGACAGATCTCCGTATGACGAGGTGTATGCCGCCTCCCTTGCAGGACTTGGGGGGCGGGGTGACAATATGCTGTTCTTGACGGAAAAATACTCCTCATTTGTCTTTCTCGGGGAGATAGTCTCCGATATGCCCACTGATGAATGGGATATACCGAGATCCGAACCCAAATCCCCCTGCACGCACTGCGGCAAATGCAAAGAAGCCTGCCCCGGATATAAAGCAGAGGAGTTTTTCTGCCTCTCTGCTCTTACACAGAAAAAGGGCGAGCTTACAAAAGAAGAAACGGAGTTGATCCGCACCTACAAAAGCGCCTGGGGATGTGATATCTGCCAAAAGGTCTGCCCCATAACCGAAAGAGCTATAAGAAGCGGCAGTATATTCACACCGATAGAATATTTTAAGACCGACCGTACCGAAAAGCTGACGTACGGTCTTATCGAAAATATGAGCGAAGAAGAATTTAAGAGACGCGCGTACTCATGGCGCGGAAAGCAGACCGTTTTGCGGAATCTCAAAATACTTGAAGAGGAATAAAGATGCTTGAACTGTTATGCGGCGCCCCGGGCAGCGGAAAAACGGAAGAGCTGATAGCGCGCGCAAAAAAAGCGCTTGATGCAAGCCCTGATGCAAAAATACTGTTCATAGTCCCCGAGCAGGAAACCGTATCCGCCGAAAACAGAATATTTTCTTCCCTGCCCCCGCACGCACCGCTGACTGTGGAGGTAGATAACTTCTCGCGCCTTGCGGACTCCGTGTTCCGCAAGGTTGGAGGCGTTGCGCGCGAGCACGTCGGAAGAAATGCAAAAAAGCTGTGCATGTGGCGCACACTCAAGCTTTTCCCCAAGCAGGGCAATTCTTTTGAGGGAGTGGGCTCGGCACTCAGCCTTGTAAACGAGCTTACGTCCGGCGGAGCTACGCCCGAAAAGCTTGCCGCAGCGGCAGAAAATCTTGCGAGCGAAGCCCGCCTTTCCGAAAAGCTGAAGGAATACGCCCTCATAAGCTCGGTGTATTCCGCATTCATTGACGAGATAGGCTACGACGCACACAGAGACGGAGAAATGCTTTGTGAAGCGCTTGTAAAGAATCCCTCTTTATTCGCCGATACAGATATCTGCATAGACGGATTTACAAGCTTTACGGGTATTGAGTACGAAATCATATCCCATCTTTCGGATATGGCAAAAAGTGTTACCGTTACTGTAAGCGGAGATCCCGACTCCAATGCCATTTGGCTTGCGGAGATACGCGAATGCGCCGCAACGCTTACGCTTTCCGAGGAAAAGAACGGAAGAAAGCCGATAATTACCAAGCTCGGCAAAAACAAAAGAACCGAACGTGCGGACATAGTAAGGCTTGCCTCCGAGCTTTGGGCACAGGGCACGGAGAAATATACGGAAAAGCCCGATAATATCAGTCTTTTCAAATGCCGCACCCCGATAGACGAAGCCGAGCTTGTTGCCTGCGACATAGCAAGGCAGGTACAAAACGGAGCCCGCTATTCCGATATAACCGTTACGGTGCGAAGTGCGGATAAATGGCAGGGCGTGCTTGACACGGTGCTTGAGGAGCACGGCATTCCCTCCTTTTTTGCCGCAGGCGAACAGCTCGACGAGCACTATGCCGTTTGCTTTATCCTGCGCGCCGCGGCTGCCGTAGGCTTTGACAGAGAAAGCATTGCCGCAATGCTGAAAACGGGATGCACCTCCCTTTCCGATGACGATTGCGACATTTACATCAAATACGCAAAAACCTGGAAGATATCAAAAAAAGACTATATGGACGATGCCGATTGGGATATGGAGCCCGACGGCTTTGTTATGCACGGCTCGGGCGGCAGCAAGCGCCGTTCCGCATACACGCTTGAAGCTGTAAACAGAGTGCGGCGCAGAGTGCGCGAGCTTCTTTACCCGCTTTACGAGATGCTTGATAGCGGCTGTACGGTAAAGGATGCCTGCGCGGAAATATTCCGTCTTTGCGGACGTGCGGGACTTAATGACATACTGAAAAAACACAGCAAAGCGGCACACGCAAGCGGAAATGACGAAGAAGCCGACAAGACCGCGCGCGTCTGGAACGCAATACTTGCCGCACTTGACACGGCAGTGATTGCGTCAGGAGACGAACCTGTAAATGCAGACGAGCTTGCAGTCGTAATGCGTCTTATCTTCTCCGACACCCCGCTTTCCGTAATTCCGACAAGTGCAGATGCCGTAACCGTAGGCGCCGCCGATACACTGCGCTCGTCCGGCTCCAAGCACGTTTACATACTCGGTGTATGCGAAGGAGAATTCCCCGCATCCGTATCAAGCAAAAGCTTCCTTTCGGGACGCGAAAAGGCACTGCTCGAAAACGAAGGCATCCGCTTAACAAAGGATGCAAACACCCTTGCAAGCCGCGAGCTGTTTATCTTCAGACGAGTTGTAAGCTATGCCCGCGAGAGTGTTACGGTCACTTACCACGAGCGCGACTTAAGCGGAGAGACCTGCGCTCCAAGCTCTGCCTTCAAAAACACAGTCCTGCTGTTTCCCGCATTTAAGGACAATGTTCCGAGCGGAACGGACGAGCTGAAACTCGCAACCTCCGTATGGAGCAAAAAAAGCGCCGAAGCCGTACTGAAACGCACGGATGACCGCGAGCTTAAAGAGGCTGTGCACAAAGCACTGGTGACCTCGCCCTACGAGGCATACGACCCAAAATTCACCCTTGACGCAAAGACCCGCGATATGCTGTTCGGCGAAACGGTAGACCTTACGCAATCACGCCTTGAATACTACGCAAAATGCCGTTTTATGTATTTCTGCCGATATATGCTCGGTCTTAACACCGACGCGCTTGCGGAGTTTGACTATTCCTCCAACGGCACCTATATTCACGCAATGCTTGAAAGGCTTGTTCCGCTGATGAGCGAAAAAGCACTCACGGCAGACGAGCTGAATGCGACGATCGATAAATTCTCCGAGGAATATTACACCGAGCTTATCCCCGAAAGAAACAGAACAGACCCACGCCTTAACGCGCAGTTCGAAAGAATGAAAAATGCGGTAAGGCCTATTGCCGCTTCCCTTGACGGCGAGCTGAAGAATTCCGAATTCAAGCCGATAGGCGCGGAGATAGCAATATCCACCACGGCAGACGACCTGCCCCGCCCGATAGAGCTCCCGCTCGAGGAGGGCAGAAGCCTCCGCCTTTTCGGTACCGTTGACCGCGCCGACAGCTTTACAAATGACGATGGCACCTACGTGCGTGTTATAGACTACAAAACCAATGACAAATCCTTCCGTCTCAAGAATGTGGACGAGGGCGTAAACCTTCAGCTTCTTATCTATCTGCTCACACTTTGCAAGGATAAGCGCAAGGAATTTCTTAACAGCGTCGGCTGTAAGGGAGATGCGCTCATACCCGCGGGAATGCTTTACTGCGTAACAAAGCCGCCCGAAAAGCAGGTAAATACTCCCCCCTCCGCCGAAGAGTACGGCGAAATGGTAAACGGCGCCGCCGCACCGAGAGGAATAATCATTAATGACAAAGCGGTGATCGCCGCGCATGCCGAAAGCCAGATGGAGGGCTTTGCGCCTATAGAGGGCGAAAAGGACAGTGACAGAATGCTGTTCACCGCAAAAGAATTTGCTTCTCTCGGGGAAAAGACCGAAAAAAAGCTTATATCCATGGCAAGCTCGCTTGCAAGAGGCGAGATATCCCCCCGCTCCGAGCTTGGGGAAAGCACCGCTTGCCAGTACTGTGATTTTATAAACGTTTGCGGAAATACAAAAAAAGGAGGACGGCATTGATGTCAAGAAACTGGACCAAGGACCAGCAAAGAGCAATAGACAGCAAGTCGCGCCGTCTCCTTGTCTGTGCCGCCGCAGGCTCGGGAAAAACAGCTGTGCTGACCGAAAGAATAATCCGATACGTCACGGATAAGGAAGATCCCGGCAGTATTTCCCGTCTTCTTATCGTTACCTTTACACGCGCCGCCGCAGCTGAGCTGAGAGGCCGCATCAGAGAAGCGCTTGAAGAAGCACTTGCAAAAGACCCCTCAGAGCATCTTGCACGCGAGGTGCTTGCGGTATCGGGCGCGAGAATATCCACCATACACAGCTTCTGCTACGATCTTATCCGCGAAGAGGGCGCCGCACTCGGAATATCGCGTACTGTACGCCTCATAGACGAGCACGAGGACGGAGAGCTTATGCGTTCCGCGATGGAGGATACCATAAAGGAGCGTTATACTCAGTCCTCCGATTTTGCGCATCTTGTTGAATCGCTTGTCGGATACAGAAACGATGCTAACCTCGCGAGAGTACTTATCAAGCTTTTTGAAAGCCTAACCAATCTCCCCGAGGGCACGGAATTTCTGCGCGTGTGCGCTGAAAAGGAGCTTGAAGGAGCAAATAACGACTTTTTTCTCTCCGTTGCGGGTGCTGCTGTTGCAAAGGAGATAGCATTTCATATCGGCTCCTTCCGAACAAGATATCTGAGAACACTTGATCTTTATCCGAAGGATCATCACTACTATCCCACGGTCCTTGCAGATTTCAATGCATTGGAAAGCTTTCTCTCCGCCCTTTCCGCTTCATATTCCGAGGCGCGCGCGGCATATATCGACGCGTGCAAATTCGCTTCGCTGAAGGCAAGAGGAATGGCAGGGTACGAGGAAGAAAAAACCGCCTTCAAGGAATTGAGAGCAAGCTACAAGGCTTATATGGAGTCGCTTGATGCGCTCTTTGCCCAAACGGATGAAGAAACAAAAGCGAGCATGCTTGCGCACCACAAGCTTATAGCCGAGCTTTACGAAACGGAAAAAGCATTCGAAACAAGGCTCAATGCCGCAAAGCGCAGAATGGACGTTTGCTCCTTTTCAGATCTCGAGCAGCTTACACTTAAGCTGCTTTACAATGCTGACGGAACGTACTCAAAAACAGCGGAGTCGGTATCCGCTTGCTTTGACCGTGTGTTTATTGACGAATATCAGGACGTAAACAACAACCAGCGCATGATATTTGATGCCATAGCATCAAAAACGGGCTGCTTCCGTGTAGGTGACATAAAACAGAACATATACGCGTTCCGAGGCTCCGACCCCGCTATAATCGACAGCCTGCGAGTAAAGTACGACGAGGACGGAAGCGAAGAGACAGAGAACATTTTTATGTCCAAAAACTTCCGCAGCAGCAAGACCGTGCTCGATTACATAAACGAGGTGTTCGAGCCGGTTTTCCGCGGAGGCAGATTCCGCTATGATGACAGCGATATGCTCAACGTCGGTATAGAGGATAAGGACTTTTCAAAAGAAAAAAAGGTCACCGTTCTTTCCTGTATCAACGGAAGCCGAAAGGAAGGAACCGTTGCCGTTACCGAAGAATGTGCGGTAGCAGACGAGATAGAGCGTCTTGTGCGCGGTGAGTGCCTTGAAAACGGCAAGCGCATCAAATACGGCGATATAGCAATACTTCTGCGCAAGTACGGCTCGCACAGTGAGGCTTTTATAAACGAGCTTGAGCGCAGAGGTATTCCCGTTGCGCCATCGGGAAAGAGGCATCTTTTCAGCGAATCGCACGTTTCCCTTCTCCTTTCCGTTCTTCAGGCGGCGGATAACCCATTAAAGGATATACCGCTTTGCACTGTACTGTTCTCTCCTGTTTTCCGCATGACTCCCGACGAGCTTACGCTCGTTCAGCGCGGAAGGCGCGGAACGCTGTGGCAGAACCTCGGCGAATGTGCCGAGAAAAACGGCGGCTCTTACAAAGCGGCGCACGACCGCATCTGCCGTTGGCGCGAGCTTGCAAGAAAAGAAAATTGCGATACTTTTTTGCATTGGCTTCTTACCTTTGACGGTATTACCGATGCGCTTTTGTCGCTTGCGCAGACGGAAACGGATAAGCGCAATACAGACGATGATATAAACCTTATCTATGATATGGCGCGTAACTTCGGCATCGGCGGAAACAGAAGTCTTTCTGCCTTTGTTACCGAGCTTGAAAGCGCCGCGGAAAGAGACCGAACCGTCGGAGAGGGCGCCGCCGGCGCATCCGACTGTGTCAGCATTATGTCGGTACACGCCTCCAAGGGACTTGAATTCCCCGTTTGCTTCGTTTCAAAAGCGAACTCCGCAAAAAGCAAGGGCGACTCGGGCGACAGACTTCAGTTTAATTCCGCCGCGGGTGTGGGGCTCTTTCTCACCGATCCGCGCGGCTTTGTGCTTGTAAACACCCCCACAAGAGAAGCACTGCGCCTTATCAACGCATCACATGAGGCAGGCGAGGAGGACAGAATACTCTACGTTGCGCTTACAAGGGCAAGGGAAAGACTGTACGTTACCGCAGGTAAGCTTTCCCCCTCTGCGGAATACGAAGCGGAGTGCCGTCTGCTTTACGGCAACACAAAGCTCCCGGGCGGATCTCACAAAACGATCGACCTTGCGCTTCAGGCGGCAAAAAGCAAGCCCGCACTTGCTGAGTGTGTCAACATTATGCCGATATATGACGGTCCCTCAGAAAGCGTCACAGTATCCGAAAAAGCTCCCGAGTGCGAAACGGACAAGCTGAAAACAGCTGCTTATACGGCACTGATAAACGAAAGGCTTGCCTTTGAGTACGAGAACGAATATCTCACCCGCATTCCCGCAAAGATATCCGTATCCGACCTTTCCCCCTCCGTGCTTGACGAGGCAATGCCCGCGCAAAATGAGACCGAGGCAAGCCTTGCCGCAATGGGCAAATGGCGCGGTGCGGAATTTAACGAAATGCCCGAATTCCTCTCCAAGGAAAAGAAGGCAAGCGCCGCGGAGGCAGGTACGGCAACGCATCAGTTCCTGCAGTTCTGCGACATAGCAAACGCAAGAAATAACGGTATCGAGGCAGAGGCAGACAGGCTATGCGAGCTTGGATTTATCACCGAGAAGCAAAAAAACTGTCTGCGCACGGACGAGCTTGCCGTGTTCGCAAGCAGTGATTTTGCACGCAGACTTGAAAAAGCCGACCACCTCAGACGGGAATTCCGCTTCAACTGCTTTATGCCCGCACATAAGCTGACGGAAAACAGCGAGCTTGCCGAAAAGCTGAAAGGCCGCGAGCTTGCCGTGCAGGGCGTGATCGACGGATTTTTCCTTGAAGGAGAGAATGTATATCTGTTCGATTACAAAACGGACAGAATCCCCGCAGGCAAAGACAGCGAAGAAGCAAAGGCGATATTGCGCGAAAGATACGGCTGGCAGCTTTCCTGCTATGCAGAGGCACTCAGACGCATATTCTCAAAAAAAATAAGCGGTGCTATGATATATTCAACTGCACTCGGCGAGGCTTTTTCCGTTGATGCAGATATGCTTGAGGACTAAAACAGGTTATTTAACGCAAAAATTTACAAATTATACATTTTTGCAACCTTCGGTTGAGATATAATTACGGTGAAGAAGTATACGGAGATTTTTTGAAGAGCTGTCATGTTTGGATACGTTAAAGCCGACATCGGTGAACTTAAGATAAAAGAATATGAGCTCTACCGCGCAGGCTACTGCGGTGTGTGCAAGGCGATGGGCAAATGCACGGGCTGTATGTCGCGCCTCACACTTACGTGGGACTCCGTGTTTCTGTTCTTCCTGCGCACAGCGCTCACGCGTGTGGAATTCGAAATAGACGAGGGCGCTTGCATCGCTCATCCCTTTCATAAGCGAAAGTACATTCGTAATTCCGCAGAGCTTGATTATGCCGCAAAAGCTACAGCAGTAATGACCTACTACAAGCTAAAGGATGATATAAGCGACGAGCGGGGGGCAAGACGCTTTGCGGCGCGTATCGCTATGCTTGAAGCATCCCCTGCAAAAAAACGCGCGGATATTGATGCTCTTGCCTCCGCGTGCGAGGAGCTTTTACCTCAGCTTTCCGAAGTTGAGAAAGCGGGCGAGCCGTCATTTGACAAGCCCGCGGATATTTCCGCAAGGCTTACGGCGGAGCTGTTTGCCTGCGGACTTGAAAAAGGAAGCAAGGCTGAAATAATTGCGCGGGAGATAGGTTATCACACGGGCAAGTTCGTGTATGCCGCAGATGCCGCAGACGATCTTCCCTCCGACGTGCGCAAGGGCAGATATAATCCGTATGCCGCGATGCTTGGAATAACCGAGCTTGATGACAGCCACAAGCAAATGATACGCGATGCCCTGCGCTGCGAAACGGGCAATGTGCTGAAGGCGCTTGATCTCATTGACTTTGAAGGTATTGAGGGTATCAAAGCCATTTTGTACAACATAGCATACTATGGCATGGCAAAGCGTGCAGAAGAAATACTTTACGGAAAAAAGGAAAAGGAAGACCATCCGTATGAGCGATCCCTATAAGATACTCGGCGTTTCGCCGACAGCAAGTGACGACGAAGTAAAAAAAGCATACAGAGAGCTTGCTAAAAAATATCACCCCGATAACTATGCCGACAGCCCGATGGCTGAGCTTGCAACGGAAAAGATGCAGGAGATAAACGAAGCATACAGCCGCATCCAATCCGAGCGCGCAAACGGCACACGAACCGGAGGCGGCTACAGCCAAGGCAGAAGCTACAGTGCGGGAAGTCCGTTTGCGGAGGCAAGACGGCATATAAACAACGGCAGCTACGCAGAGGCGAGGATAATACTCGACTCCGTTTCAAGCGCAGACAGAAATGCCGAATGGCACTTCCTTATGGGTGTGCTCTACTACCGCCAGGGCTGGTACCACGATGCGGCAAGATATTTTGACATTGCCTGCAGTATGGATCCGCAGAATGCAGAATACCGAAGCGCGCGCCAGCGTATGTCAAACGGCACGTATAACGGTAATTACGGCGGCGATATGTACTCGAACGGCAGAAGCGCGGAAGCAGAGTTCTGCAACTGCTGTACCAACCTGCTACTACTGGATTGCTGTGCGGAATGCTGCTGCGGCTGTGATATAATACCGCATTGCTGATATGAAGAACAGTAAAACGAACGCAAAAAAATACGCACTCACGGCGGTGCTTTCCGCTCTTTCGTGCGCATTGATGCTTGTAACTAATTTTGCCGAGACCGCTTCCCTTTCCGTTGCGGCTATAGCTGCGCTCCCCGTGCTTATACTGCTTTGCGAATACGGCGTAACAAGTGCTGTCGGCTGTTACGCGGTAACGGCGGTGCTCTCCCTTATCGTTTGTCCGTTAAAAAGTGCGCCTATAGCCTATGCCGCATTTTTTGGCATCTACCCTCTAATAAAGCGATTTGCGGAAACAAAAAAGAAGCCGTCAAAGCTCCTTATTAAAAGCGCAGCGCTTGTTACCGCTGTTGCCGCTTACACGGCATCAACGCTGATATTCTTCCCCGAGGAGCTTGCGGATTCACCGATTTATTATTACCTTTTTGTTCCCGTGTGTGTCATCGCATTTTTGCTCTACGACAAATGCCTTACTCTCTTTATCCGAGTGTATGCAATAAGGCTAAGACCTAAAATAGCTAAATATTTGTAGAAAAAGCTTGGATGCTTCGCATCCAAGCTTTTTATCAATTTCTCGAGCATTTCTCTGCATCTATTGCAAGCACGAGCATCAGCGCGCAAAGCGCATCCTCCGAGCGGCGGACGTCTATTACGTACGTGTCCGTCATACGGAAAAGCTCCTTGGAAACGGAGGCAACCGTATTTCCCGCGCCGTCCTCGATCGTATAATCCCATTCAAAGAGATCGCCCTCAACGTGCCAGCCTTTAAAATCGATGTTATAGCTGTTGCGGAAAAATGCAAATTCCTTGCTGATCTCTCCGGCATAAGTATCGCCGTAATATATTTCAAAGCACGGAGTAAACGTAAGTATCCTCTGTTTGACAGTGCCGACCTCCCTGTCAGCCGTATCGTATATCTTCAGGCAATGCCCCCAAGAAGGCTGACCCTTCACGGTGTATACCGTGTTCCCCGCATCGTCATAAATATCGTAAGCGTGAAACCACGAAAAAAACCTCTGTTTAAACAACAGTCTCATAATATCCTCCCAAATGTTTAAAATCCCCCGCGGTTAGCGGGGGCATCATACATCAGTATTTTGAGCGCTGGAGGGCTTCTGAACATTCACGGCAGACGAGCTTGTTTTTGTAATAAGTGAGATTCTCGTGATTGCCGCAAAAGATGCATCCCGGCTGGTACTTTTGAAGCACTATGCGGTTTTCATCGATAAATATCTCGACAGAATCCTTGGGGCTTAAGGAAAGCGTTTTTCTGATCTCGATAGGGAGCACTATTCTTCCAAGGTCATCAATGGGGCGAACGATACCTGTTGATTTCATTTGGCGATTCCTTCCTTTCGTTTTTACAAAAAAGCGTCAATAACCGTCAAATATCAAGCAATTACAAAGCATTTCGACACTTCTGTACTCATACTACCACAAATCGCTTCCAAAGTCAACAATTTCTTGAAGCGTTTACATTTTCTGTATATTTTATCTGCGCTGAGGCAAAAATACCGAAAAAGAGGAAGGCGGATGAGCGGATTGAAGGGCTGTCAGAAAAGCGTTATTCTTGTAAAGGGAAAGGAAAGCGAGCTGTTTGAGGAAGCGTACTTCATTATGAAGGAAACGGAAAGGCCGCACAAAACAACGGATATAGTTGCGGAAGCAAGGCGCATCATAGAATCCGAAGATATGCGCGCCGCGCCCGTATCCGTTAAGCTGAACAGAAAAAAGAAGCTTATCTGCTTTTTTGTGGGGATACTTGTCGCTTGTTTTATATGGACGGGTGCTATGATACTGTTTTCGGTTTTGTAAATTTTTATTTTCTATTGCAATTTCGCATAGTTTGTTATATAATACTAATGATTTCGTGTTCGTGAACAAAGCAAGCGCATTCGAATCTTAACGGGGGCCGTTATACCGTTATTATCTTATGCGCAAATGCCCGTAAAGCGGGCGATTTTTGTGCGCGCTTTTTGCGTACTTTTGCTATGGTTAGGCACATTTGTGCCTTTTTTCATATCCGAACTCAATATACGCGCCCGGATCCTTCACTTCGCCCATTCAGCTCGCTTGTCATTCTCGAGCGCAGCGAAGAATCTAAGCGAGCTTTGTCTACGGGCTCCGTTCGAGGATGACAGGGCGCTGAAACAGTACATATATGCCTTTTGGCAAATAAACATAAAGGAGAATTTATGGCAAAAAAGACAAAAGCCAAATTAAAGGTCATGGCGCTTGGCGGTCTCGGCGAGATCGGCAAGAATATGACCGTGCTTGAATACGGCGATGACATCATTGTTATAGATTGCGGTATCGCCTTCCCCGATGAAGAGATGCCCGGTGTTGACCTTGTTATTCCCGATATCACCTACCTTGAGGAAAACGCGGATAAGATACGCGGAATTCTGCTTACCCACGGTCACGAGGACCACATCGGTGCAATTCCCTACGTGCTCCGCTCTATCAATCCCCCCATATACGGCACGCGCCTTACACTCGGAATAGTAGAGAAAAAACTTTCCGAGCACCGCCTGCCCAATATTCCCGAGCTTGTTTGCGTTAACGCAGGCGACACGCTCCAGCTTGGAGTTTTCCACGCAGAGTTTATCCGTGTTAACCACTCCATTGCTGATGCATGCTGTATAGCGGTAAAGACCCCCGTGGGTACTGTCGTTCACAGCGGCGACTTTAAGCTTGACCTCACCCCCATCGACGGAAAGATGATGGACCTCACCCGCCTCGGCGAGATAGGAAACCGCGGTGTGCTTCTTCTGATGTGCGAGTCCACAAATGCAGAGCGCCCCGGCTTTACCCCCTCGGAAAAGAAGGTCGGTCAGTCGCTTACCAGCATCTTTGAAAAGAACTACGATAAGCGCATCGTTATCGCGACCTTCTCTTCAAACGTGCACCGCGTTCAGCAGATAATCGACACAAGCGCAAAGTACGGCAGAAAGGTTGCCGTAACGGGACGCAGTATGATAAACATCGTAGGCGCCGCAGTTGAGCTCGGTTATATGAACGTGCCCGACGGAGTGCTTATCGACATAAACGAGATAAAGAAATATAAGCCCGACCAGCTTACCCTCATTACAACGGGAAGCCAGGGCGAGCCTATGTCCGCACTCTCCCGTATGGCAAGCAACGAGCACGATAAGGTAACGCTTACCTCAAGCGACCTTGTTGTGATCAGCGCAAACGCTATCCCCGGCAACGAAAAGCTTGTCGGCAACGTAATCAACTCCCTGCTCTCCCGCGGTGTTAACGTGCTTTACGACGCTGTTGCGGACGTACACGTATCGGGCCACGCGTGTCAGGAGGAGCTGAAGCTGATGCACGCACTGCTCCGCCCCAAGTTCTTTATACCGATACACGGCGAATACCGCCACCTTGTAAACCACAAAAAGCTTGCCGAGTTTATGGGCATGCCCGAAAACCACGTGCTTATCTCCGAGATAGGCAAGGTTATTGAGGTAGATAAGGACAGCATGCGCTTTAACGGCACAGTACCTAGCGGAAAGCTGCTTGTTGACGGATTCGGTGTCGGAGACGTCGGCAACATCGTGCTGCGCGACAGAAAGCATCTCTCACAGGACGGACTTGTTGTTGTTGTCGCTTCCGTGGATATGGAGCAGAGGCTCCTTATCAGCGGTCCCGAGATCGTAAGCCGCGGATTTGTTTACGTACGCGAATCCGAGGAGCTTATGGAGGAGACCCGTCAGGTAGCACTGAACGCTATCGAAAACTGCCTTGATAGGAACGTGACCGACTGGATGGAAATGAAGGGCAAGGTTCGCGACGATATTGCCCGCTTTATAAGCAAGGAAACAAAGCGCAAGCCTATGATACTTCCCATAATTATGAGTGTATAAGGAGAAAAAACAATGGTAAAGCATATTCTTGTATGGAAATTAAAGCCCGAGCTTACTGCTGAGGAGAAGACCGCCGCAAAGGCTAAGGCAAAAAAGGAGCTTGAAGCTCTTGTGGGCGTTGTACCCGGACTTACAAAGCTTGAGGTTATCACCGAGCCTCTTGCATCCTCTACCGGCGACATGCTGCTCTATTCCGAGCTTGAAAGCGCCGAAGCGCTTGCAGGCTATCAGGTACATCCCGCACACGTTGCCGCCGCAACCTTTGTGCGCTCCGTAGTGTGCGACCGCTCCTGCGCAGATTTTGAGTGCTGAGCTGAATAACACTAAAAAAGCTAAAACCTGCATTTCGCGGTTTTAGCTTTTTTTGTTTACTTGAAATAGCTCCTCCACTCACTTACTGTATCGTTATCGGGCTCTTTTATTTCCGAACACAAATATTCCCTTTGAAGCAATTGATATTTGTAAGCGCCGAGTATATGATACGGCATAACCTCAACGCCTTTACAAAATTGCATATTTCCGACGATGCTTTTTACTTTATCGAAATGCTCTTCTCTGTCATTTATGCCCGGAATGATTGGCAAGCGGATGACAAACGGAATTTCCATTTCGTTTATGACATTGAGATTTTTCAGTATCGGTTTTAGCGAAACGCCCGTAAGCTTTTTATGTGCCTCTTCGTCAGTCTCTTTTATGTCAAACAAAACCAGATCGCAATACTTCAAAACCTTTTTCAGCGCGCTTTCAGACGCAGATCCGCTTGTTTCGATAGCCGTATGTATTCCTTTTTCTTTGCACCGTTTAAGCAGCTCGCTTACAAATACCGATTGATACAGAGGCTCACCGCCGGATACGGTTACTCCTCCGTTTGATGTTTCATAAAAAACAGAGTCCTTTTCCATTTCTTCGATAAGCTCTTCGACCGAGGTCTTTTTGCCGACAAGCTCCAATGCGCCTGCGTAGCATACGGCACTGCATTTTCCACAACCTACACATTTATCAAAATGAAATTTATGCAGATCCTCATCAAACGTATGGCAGCCGTTACTGCAAACACTATAGCACGCCTTGCAATTTATGCATTTTCGGTTATCGTACATGATCTCGGCCGCTTTGTTCTGCGACTCGGGATTATGGCACCATATACATCTGAGCGGACAGCCTTTTACAAAAATGACCGTTCGTATTCCGGGACCGTCATCGGTGCAAAAACGGGAGATCTTTATAATGTTACCTTCCATTCGATCACCCCATTTTTTGAATGGTCCTGTTTATTACCATTTTCTTCAGATCATCGGATAATCTATGGAAGTATTCGGAATACCCACCGACACGCACAACAAGGTTTTTATGCATATCGGGGTTTTCATACGCTTCCATCAGCATTTTATGCGATATACAGGTGATCTGCATATGAATGCCGCCAAGCTTCATATATCCTAAAATCAAAGCCTTTAAAGTATCATCCTTAAAATCCGGATTTATATTGAAGCTGAGAACGGGAGTGCCCAAAGCTCTTTCAAGGTTGAGCGAAGTAACGCTTTTCAAAAGTGCGGTGGGACCTACGGTGTCCTTACCGAAAATTGCGGCAAGAGAATCGCAAAGCGGCGCGCCTTTTTCTCTGCCGTCGGGCGTTGCACCAATATTTCTGCCTGCCGATACCTGTGAATTAAACTGAATCGATGCAGGTAAAAAGCCTTCACCTATAGCCGGCTTTTTATCATCAAGCATAGAGAATATATCCGCGGAGATCCTTTTTGAAAAGTCATTTGCATCCTTGTTATCGTTGCCGAAGCATACACTGTGGTTTTTCGCCCGACTCAAAAGCTCGGCATCGTTCGATCTGAGCAATTCGATAAACCGATCCTTATCGTACAGTTTTTCGTTGAAAACACAGTCGCGGATCACAAGCATCGAATCTATTACGTTTATCATGCCTGCGAAATTGATAATACTCCACTTATACCTTGCTCCGCCGTTGTTAAAGTCTAAACCGTTATCAATACAATCGTCGATCAAAAGCGTTCTCATTGGCAAAGGATTGTATTTTGCACGTGCACTTTGAGAATTGCTGATTTCGGCGGTAAGGGTTTCAACGACAGACCGGACCGCTTTTAAGTAGTTATCATAAAAATCGTCAAATGATTTTGAAGCAGAAAGCTTTGTGTATATAGTATTTTCCAATATCAACAGTAAATTGATACCTGCGTCAAGCGAACCGACATTTGAAAGCCCCGCAAGCATTGTTTCGGTGCATCCACCGCCGCAGAATTTATTTATGTCCTCATCCCGGATAGCGGGGAATTTGTTTTTCAGACCTTTACGGTATGCTTGTTCGTTGTAAAAAGCAGGTTGACCGTTATTTGTTCTGATAACCTCAAAAGCCTTTTTCCATACCTCATCAGGTGTTTTATCATTAATAAGAAGCTCGATCATAGGCCGTCTTTTGCCCTTTGAAGCTTCCAAGCACTGTAGGGTAAGCGGTGAATTCGCATCCAATGCCATCGAATACCCGCCGTTTTTATCCAAATTATCGTATAAATTCGCAAGGATGTCCGTAACATCTTCGCCCTTATAATACGGATAAAGTCCAGATGCCACGCAGCCGAGATTGTCGCAATTGTCGAGATATAAAATGAAGTTCCACGCAACAATTGCCTCGTATATATTTTCGGCAGGATAAAGCGGCACCTTTTGCAAAGCGTTTATAAGCTTTTCGTCAGCGCCAACCTCTGTAAGATACTCTACACATCGGGAGATATAATTTCTTATCCCATCAATAACGTGCAAAAGCCCCTCGCGCATATCTTTATCTTCTATCTTTTCAATTCTTTGTATATAAGATAAGAGACCTTCTTTTAACACACGCTCATAGTTAGGTATAGAGTGTGTATACATATTTCCCGCAACAGTATGCTCCCACGGAACGGTTGAGTGGTATTTGCCAAAATCCGCTTCATATATTTCCGCAAGCTCCTTGTCTTTTTCGAGCATTGCATTTCTATTCATAGGCATTCCGCGGAAATAATGCGGAAATATGCTCATATCATTCGGAATTATTCCCGACGGATATAAAAGCTCACCGTTATAAACAGCCGGCTTACAGTTTTCATAAAATCTCCGTATACCCAATGCCTTTCTGTAAAAGAGACTTCTTTTAGGCTCTTCATACATACCTGCTCCGCCAAATTCTCCAATGCGCTTGAAACTTTCGGAAATCATAACTAAACCTCCTTGTGTAACTGTTGACAGTATATTGTGAAATGCGGGTTTTGTAAATTGACAAAGCTATACACGATATGGTAAAATCATAACAAGAAAAAGGAGGAGTTAAATATGCGCTACAGCATTTTTTCAAATAACGATATTACACCGCTCAAAATAAATGCTATCGGCTTTGCATACGATCCGTCCGTTACACGTTTCGGACCGGGTCCAAGAGGCTTTTATATTATTCATTACGTTACCAAAGGGAACGGATACTATAACGGTAATCCCGTAACCGAGGGACAAGGCTTTTTGATCACCCCGGGCAACTCGGTAGAATATCATGCGGATGTTGAAAACCCATGGGAATTCCTATGGGTGATCTCGCCTGACGATGCTATGAAAGAGATCTTTGTTAAATATAACGCCGATCCGGAAACATCGATCTTTAATTACAATTCCGTATCGGAAGTAAAAGAGATTGCAAACAGCATTGTATCAAAAAACGGAGAGATCTTGGATCCGTTAAAAACCTTGGAAATATTCTTACGGGTATTAAACAGTCATACATATGCACCTACACCGGCAAGGCGCAAATCAAACAATGAAACATACCTGGATTTTTGTGTAAACTTTATCGCAACAAATATTCATAGCAAGATCACCGTAGAGGAACTGTCAGCATTGGTCGGAGTGAGTCAGCCCTACTTACACAAGATCTTCAAGAACAAATTCAATATATCGACTAAAGAGTATATAGTACGGTATAAAATGAACCATGCGAAAAAACTGTTGATTGAAACGGATATGTCAATAACCGAAATCGCAAATTCCGTTGGATATACTGATGTTCTTGCATTTTCCAAGGCATTTTCTTCAAAAGAAAAGGTATCTCCGCAAAAATACCGTATGCTTAAAAAGTCATAATACCAAAAACGCCCTTGTTGTATAACGCACCGCTGCCTCATTCGGTGAGAATCTGTTTTCAAGCTGAGTGAGATGCGTAACGAGGATCCAGCGGATGTTTACAGCCGAAAAATGCTTTAAAAGGTGGTACAGCGCATCTGCGCCCTCGGAATACGCGGTGCTTTGGAAAACCTCGTTCAGAAACACGAGCGTGCCCGGGGTGAGGCTGTCTACAGTTTTAGAAAGCTCGCGCACCTCCTGTTCAAAGCGCCCTGCCTCATTTCCCGCGCAGAACTCCTTCTCGGATTCCGAAAAATGCGTAACTATCCCATTAAAAAGAACCGTCTCCGCACTCTCGCAGGGCACGGGAAGTCCCGCAGAAGCAAGAATCTGCATAGCGCCAACGGAACGCAGGTACACCGTTTTACCGCTTCCGTTATCACCGAAAAGGAGCATGCCTCCGTTTTGTGCACCGAGAACAAAATCGTTAGGCACTACCTGCGATGCGTCTCTTTGGTTAACGAGCAGATACAGATCGTACAGCTTTTTAACGCTGATACCGTTATCCCGCGAAAACGCGGGGTAAGCTATCGGTACGTTCTTTTCGGAAAGTGTTTTTACATACTCTGAGGCAACGAAGTAAAAATCAAGCTCCCTGCCTATCTCCCCGAATCTTTCAAATATCTGATTCGAAATACTCTCAAAAAGCGACGAAAGCTCCGATAAAGCCGATATCGCAAGCTTATCAAAATATCCGTCTTTTTTGGGATAGAGCCTCTCGCACGGATAGCTTTCTTCCGTTTTTTTGAAAAGCGAAAAGCCTTTCTTTTTAAACTCGGGGTCGGTAATGCGTATATATCGGTGGTCTGTCAGCTCATATCCGTCGATATATCCGTCCTCATTTAGATCAAATCCGAAATCCCAATATCCGCACTCGCTGAATCTTTCGTATTTTGAGCAAAAAGTAATAAGCTCGAAAAAATCGGGCTTATCGCATATTTCGGAGCACGCGCAAGAAAAATCATTTAGCCCCTTTGAGGTCAATTCGTATTCGGACAGAAGCTCGCCGAATGCTTTAACAAACATAAGTCCGCGCTTTAAGGTGAGCGCTTGCGATTGCAGGATGTTTTTTGCGGCATCCTTTGACTCGGTTCCCGTTGATAGGAGCCGGCGCGCGTCCCTGCCTGCGTTTTTCTGAGATTCTATAAGCTCCCCAAAGCGCACGGAAAGCGATAGTAACCCTTCAAGCAGATCGGGATGATTTACAAAGTCCTTCAACACATCTTGGCGGAATATTACCTCATCCTTGCCGTTTAAGGGGGTCAACAGTATCTTCAAAAAATATTCGCGTTTCTTTTTGTCTGCGCAGATCTGCGAAAACGAACGGTCAAGGGAAAGGTGGTAAAGCACTTTGTCGGATATCGGCGCTGTATTGAAAATACTCTTCTCCGGATGCAAGATACTAATTCCCATAGCCTGTTCTCCTTGCTTCCAACGAGTCCTTATCAAGCCGATACTTTCTCAGTATGTCCGAAGCGTAAGACGAAGCACTTCCCTTTGAACGCACTATCTTATAGGTGCGTTCATTTTTATTATCGGCGTCAACAGCGGCAGATAAAACGGGGGACTCAAGCTCCTTTACTCCGTGAAAATGAGTGACGTACAGTCCGAAATGCCCGCCTTCCGTCGTGCGTTTTGCGGCATCGCAGAGCAGCTCAAAGCCTCGGTTTTCGTTTGCTCCGCTATATGTTTCGTTATATAAGAAAAACGCGGTTTTGCTTTGAACGTCACAAAGCATCCTATCCGTACGGGAAAGCTCTTCATCCAGTCTGCCGACATTATCAAATCTCTCATCCTTCGGGAAATGCGAAAGCACACTGTCAAATGGATAAATCTCCGCATTTTTTGCAAATACGGGGCACCCTGCAAGGAAAAGAATCAAATTGATACCCACCGCTCGCAGAAACGTAGTCTTCCCCCCTCCGTTTGCCCCGACAACAAAAGAAAACGGTTCTTCCGCTGTGAGGGAGAGTCCGTTGGGTACTATGTTTCCGCAATCCTTTATCAGCAGAGAAATATCGTAAAGCTCCTCTGCCTTATATTGCGGTGAAACGGCAATTTCCGCTATGCAGTGCTTAACGCCGCATGCCTCCGCGCGCTTAGCTAACCGCGCTATCTCCAAATAGAATCTTATCTCCGAAATATATGATAGCGGCGCGTTCAGCTCGGCATAACTGTATTTTTTCATCTCGGATTCGATATCCGCGGCACCCTCCGCATAAAGACGGCATACAGCATCCGAAAGCTGCTTATTCGCCTTTGTTTTATGCGTGCTCTTTTGAGGTACACTGAAGCCGAGGGGTTTTGCGCATTCCGCAATGCGGTCAAATTCGCTTACACTGCCCCTTTCGGGAGTTATCCAGCATTTATCGGAAAAAGAGAGAAGCCCTATCCGCATACGTTCAAGCGAATCTTTTATTCCGGTCGATGAAAGCCTTATTTCGGAAAGCCTCTTTCTCATTTCATCGGATGAATAGTATTCGCCCGCCTCTATAAACACATCGCCAAGCTCGGCGATAGACTCGCATACGCATACGTAAGCATCAAGCATTTGCGCGTAACGGAAATAGCGCACAAGCGGGATCTGCTCGCTGTTTGCCAGGCTTGAATACTTTTCAAGCCCCGTGATAAGCGAAAGCAGGTTTTCAACGCGCTTGAAAACAGCACTGCTTTCAAGCAAGCGGAACACCGCATTTCTGCGCCTTATTTCATCCTCCTTGCACGGGAGGCGAAGTATTTCTGCCGTTTCCCTGCTAAGCAGCCTATCAAGCCGCATATCGCACATTATTTCCGGCAGCAAGGGTTCTGAATTATCATACCTTATCAGTCGCGGGGCTTTGTTCATACTGCATTCTCCAGTTCGCTTAAAAACCGCGGCAAAGAGCATACTCGCATACCGTTTACCGTCTCTCCGTCTCCAAGAAGTGCTTCCGCTCCGCTTGGCTTTTTTCTGCGGAACTCTATCGAAACGGGATTAACGAGCAAGATATTATGCGGTGTTTTTATTTCCCATTCTTCTTTAAAGCGGTATCTGAAATCATAAGCCGGCAAATTCTTTGCCTTGCTGTCAATGGGGTACTGAATTGCAGTACCGAAAGATATCACCGCAATAAAATTACGCACGGAATATCTGCCGTCCTCCCAAAGAAGCAGGACGCTTCTTCGTTTTTTCATTCCAAACAGCTTTACGGAATATATCTCATTCGGTGTTTCAATATATAGATCGCATTTTCTGCCGTACTTCCCGCCAAACAGCCACAGCGCACTTCCCTTTATAAAGCGATAGCCCCTCTTTTTGCATACCGCTTTTAACTCACGCGCACATTTTATTCTTTTGAAAACAAAACGAAAATACGGAATGGCAATGATGATACTGATAACACCCGCAAGCAAAAACCAAAAGGTCATTTATTTTCCTTTCTGTACTCTACAAAAATGATAGGTGTTTTTCCTACTGTCACGGGGTATGGCATTAGCTCTTGCTTTACAAGCTCCAAAAGCAGCGCTGTGCTAAACGCGCCCAGAGCGCCTTTGTGCACAAAATATTCCGCCTCGTCCACGTGCTTCGGCACTCTGTTTTTTCTGTTCTGCCAAAGGGCTTTGAGATCATCTGAAAGCAATTCATAAAGCTCTTGCTTCATTTTTTTAATTGCCGGGTTCCAGCGGTTCTTCATTTCCTCAAATGTCATAGAGGGGATATCAAGCGTTATCTCGCCGTCTTCCCTGCGCTTTAAAATGCAAAGCCTTTCAAACTCGGGGATAAGCTCATATATAACTTTGCTGTCCGTCTCCACTCCGCAATCAAGGAAAGATGCGTAGAAGCGCAAGATGCTCAGATTGTTGCATTTGTATTTGAAGCTCGGATATGCCCAATGCGTTTCTCCGAACGCAGATTGGAAATCATACATTTTGCATGCATATCCCTTTTCTCCCTCTTTTTTATAACCAACGTGAAGCGGACCCGATTCATCGTAAATGCAATCGCGCTTTTGCCATTGCTCCCACAAAGTCAGGGTAGCAAGCCATCTGCCTGCATTCTTTCTTTCAGGAGGGTTAGCGGGCATCTTAAATGCATCGGGACGGCTTTTTACGGCAATGTCGTGAAGGATGCTGTTAAGCACATGTAAAATGAACGCCGCCTTTTGCTTATCCGACATTTCGGCATACTCCCCGCTCTCTGTAAGGGGCAATATATGCTTCCAAGCGATATTCCAAACAGAGCTTGCCTTTTCTTTTGCAAGTTTTTCCTGCGCCTCGATATCACCAAAGGAATCCTCATATTTTTGCACGTAACAGCGTGTGTAAACAAGTCCGCCCGAGGTACGGCCCATAAGCTCTCCGTCTACCAGCTTATCAATAATAGGTTCCAAATACGCGCTGGGCATACCCATAGTATCGGCTATTCCGCGGACGGAAACAGGGTTTTCGTATGCAAGATACAATATATTAGATTCTATATCCGAATGTATAAGCGAAAACGGTTCTCCGCTAAGTCCCATACCTCCCCAAATACCCATATTTGCCTTTTTGGGCTCATAGCTTATCTGCGAGTATTTTTCCATATTTTCTATCCCTTCTTTTATCTGCCCGCGTGCAGATGCTAGGCGTGATAGCACCGTACCGCGCGGAATCCCCAAATCCGACGCAATTCTGTCTACGCTATGCCCGTGGACGTAATGCCGCACCGTTACCTCACGGTAGATGCTGATAAGCCTTCCTATCTCCCTGCGCACCGCCTCATATTCCTCATTTTTTTGCGCTTCTTCATCAAGTAGTGCAAATTCGTCACTTGCTTCATTCACGGTGGATTCCGAGAATTCCACGATCTCCGCTCTGTATTTTTTGCGGAGCATTGAATTATACTTATTCTTTAAAACAGCGGAAAGAAATCCCTTTGGGTGCTCTATCAGTCCCCCCTCCGCAAGCTTTATTATCAATACCGTAAGCGTATCCTGAACAAGTGAATCTATATCGGTGCAGGAGCTGTAATTCTTTTCCGCAACGCGGTAAAGATACGCAAGATACTCTTGCCACAAGTCCTCGTCATATATTTTTTCGCACATAACAAAGCTCCTCTCTCGGTTCACTTAATTAGTTGCATAAAAACAAATTTGATTCGCTGTTTTTGATTATATCATAGATTTAATTTTTTATCTATGTAAAAAAGCCTTCCCATAGGCGTAGTGTTCCTGAGGACACAACGCCAACTCTATTCGCCTGCGGCGAGTTATATTGCTTCGCAGTTATATTCGGCTTGCGCCGAGTGATATTCGCTACGCGAGTTTATTGGGCGAATAGAATATCACTGAAACCGCAAGGTTTCAATATCACTACGAGCAGGGCGAGGAATATCACGCTGTCGAAGACAGCATATCACTAAAAAACGTAAAAAGCGCACTTAGTCACCACTATTAGCGGTATAATAGAAAAGAGCCGATACGGAAACAATTCCATATCGGCTTTTTACTGTCCTTAAGAACCCGAAGCTTAAAGGAAAGGCTTTTTATGCATCACTTTGAAAAGTACTCGGCAAAGGCTTTGTCTGCCTTATGTGTGGTAAGGTTAGTGTCGCGCCAGTCGCGGTTGATCTTCGTTCCGTCGCTTGTTGCATAAGCGAGATTCTTATAAATACGCTCTAAAGATCTTTGTGCATCCGTACGAACTGCTTCGCTTTCCGCCTCATTTGCAAGGCGCACAAGTGCGGGAACTGCGGAATCACCCAGATTGCGGAGATAGTCTATATCCACCGAGTCAATATGCCATGCCGCCTCCGTATTGAGATACATTTCCGCATTGTAATTTGCCGATACGGCACTTATATCTACGAAATTCATAACCGCAAGCGTTATTGCACATGCGGTTGCGAATATACGCATATAATTGAAGCTTCCCTTGAAGATGCGCACTATCAGCAAAACGAATGCAAGCACAAGCAGAAGCATAAAAACGCTTGGCAATATGCGAAGAATGGTCATACCGTACAGATTGATGTAAAGAAGCATCTTGGAAAGTGCAGTACCGATAAGCATAATGCTGAAAAGCGAAATGAACAGCGAGAACCACTTACATACCTTATAAGCACCCTCCGCGCGGGTTTTGAAAAGCGCAACCGCAATAGCGGCGAAGTTTATAAGCGAGATTATACACAGCTCAAAAAATCCTCTGCGCGCATAGCTTGCGGCGCTTTTTACAGACTCGGGGATGCCGCCCGCAAATGCGGAAAAGAAATAACCGAGCTGAGAATATACGTACAAAAGATAGCAAAGCGAAAGCACGCCGAGGAAGCCTGCGGTAACCATGGGGTCCATTCCGCGCGGCTTTGCAAATTCTTCGGTCTTGTACTTTTTTTCCGCCTTTTTATGCTTGAGCGAAAAGAGCATTCCGCAGGTAAGCGGGCAAAGCATACAAGCGAACACAAGGTGGCTGAGATCAAAACCGAGCTCAAATTCAAAAAGCTTGTCGATAAACGACTCAAAGGCGCCGTCCGCCGCAGAAAGAAGCGGAAGCACTACACAAAGAAGCGGTACGGCAATAACTATGCCGAGAGTGCATTTGAAGATGTTTTTAAGCAGCTGACCGCCGTCCTTTATTCCCTTACCGGTGCGGAAAACTGCGCCGACCTCCTCTACAGGGTCATAGAAGAAGGTGCGCGTCGCATCCTTAAGAAATGCAGCAGTGCCGTTACCGAAAACGCAATTATCGCTTATGCCGCAGGCAAATACAAGATAAAGATATTCAGCGGCTATTACGGAAAAGAAGGAAACTGCCGTTTGAAAGGAAAAAGAAAAGCTGACGGAAACAACGATACCAAGCACACCGCAAAGTATCGAATATCTGTCGATCACCTTCCACGGCCACAGATAGATCGCTGCAAGCACGTAGAGACCGATAAAGTATATCGAAACACCGATACCCGTTTTGCCGAGCGCATACTCAAAAAGCGTGAAGCAGGAAACGAGAGTAACGAGAAAGAACAGCCTGTCGCGCAGTGTAGGGATCATCCGCTTCTTTAATCCAACGGCCTTTTCGGCATTTGGGGAAAGGACGCTTACCTCGGGCTCATTTTGTCTGTTATCCATTATTCACCCTCCCCTTCCTCGTAAGAGAGCAGATCTCCCGGCTGGCAGTCAAGCTCCCGGCAAAGTGCTTCAAGGGTGGAGAAGCGTATCGCCTTTGCCTTGTTGTTTTTGAGAATCGAGAGATTAGCCATAGTAATACCCACGCGCTGTGAAAGCTCGCCAAGGGAAATGCGCTTTTTAGCCATCATAATATCAAGATTCAAAACTATTCTCATGGCACACCTCACACGGTAAGGTCGTTTTCATCCTTTATTCTGCACGCGGCGGAGAAAAGCTCCGCAAGTACCGCAAGAATAAGGGAGATAAACAGACCGGCTATGCCGCAGATAACTATCGGCAGATATCGGTATCCGAAAATACCGCAGAACACGGCGGCGGCAAAGGCAAGAATACCAATAACGCGCAAAAGCACAACGTTTTTGCGCTCAAAAATTTCTTCTTTGAGTATATTGCGAAGAAGGACACAAAGGAACCCAAGCCCAACGAGAGTGGGCGGTGTAACGAAATAATAAGCGCGAAGCACACCGGGGATTATCGCCTCGGGTCTTTCGGTATATCCGCAGTAAAACGCCATCGCCTGCGGAAAGCAGAAAAGGCCGACAAAAAGCACCGTCATCGTAAGCACGGTAAAGCCAAAAAGTATTGTGGTTAAGATTTTTTTGTTTTCCATAAGCACTCCAAAATATGTATTGACGCTATCATATTATCACGCGATTTATCGTTTGTCAATATATTTTTATCATTTTGCGGAATGTTTTTATTTTTATTCAAGAAAAAACGCGCCCTTTCGGACGCGTTTTAAATTAAAGCATCATTTCGTCAACTTCTTTAAGCGACGGGAACACAAATGCGGGCTGAACGTCGGAGCCTTCAAGGTCATCTTCCTTTGTTTCGCCCGTAAGGACGAGAACGCTCGTTACGCCGTTGTTGGCACCGAGCGCGATGTCGGTATAAAGCCTATCGCCGAAAATACACATTTTTTCCTTACTTACACCTGTTGCCTCACATATCATATCAAGCGTTTCCACGTACGGCTTGCCGAAATAGGTGGGGGTTTTGCCCGTAGAAGCGGTAACGAATGCCGCAATGGCACCGCTGTCGGGGATAAAGCCGTCCTCGGTAGGGCAGTTGAAATCGGGGTGTGTGGAAACGTACTCCGCACCGTTTCTTACAAAACGGCATGCATTCGACAGCTTCTCATAAGTAAGCGAGGTATCGAAGCTGGTTACAACGATGTCAACGGCATCAACGTCGCCGCTGAAAAGACGAACACCGCTGTTGTAGAAATCCTCAACAAGCTCATCCGTACCTACAAGATATACGGACTTCCCTTTCCTCATACGCTTCAAAAACACCTTGGTAACGTCGCCCGAGGTCATTATCTCTTCTCTTTTGGGTGCAAAACCCTTTTTGGTGAGCTTGTTCAGATAAAATGCGTCCGTATGGCTTGCGTTGTTTGTAAAGAAGAGTACTCTTTTTCCGTTCTCACGCAGGCGGTTTATAAAATCGACCGCAAAATCAAACACGTTATCACCTAGGTATATCGTGCCGTCCATATCGAAGATGAACAGCTCCTTTTCCTTCAACACCGAAATATCGGGGTTAACAAAGCTCATATCTCATAATCCTTTGCTTCAACGTTTTCGAATATCACAGCATCAAAATCGCCCTTTGCCTTCTGCATATCGGCATCCGTTCTTGCCGTCCAGCCTACGGGATAGCCTCCCATAGCGCGGGACAAGCGGAAGGAAATAATGCTTTTGTCGTTTATGCAATAAGCAAGAAAATCGGGGCGGGCAATTATATTCATAAGCATGTGGCGGAGTGCAAAATTGCGGAGCTTGATATTAAGCTTTTTGCCCTTGCCGCTCATTTTTGCGGAAAGCTGACCGCGGATGACCTGCGGTCTGTTCTTTTTGAACCACGCAACGTACTTGGGATTAAAGGACTCGATGCAGTACTCACCCTTGTAATTATCAAGCGCCTCTGCGGCAAGCTCGCACACACGGGTGTTCATATTCTCGCCCTTAAGCTCAACTATGAGGGGATATCTGCCATCTACGACCTCAAGCACCTCGTCAAAGGCGGGAATGTACTGATCCGTACCCGCAAGACGAAGCTCGCGAAGCTCGGAAACGGTCTTTTCTTCAACCTTACCCTCAACTCCGCACATACGCTTGAGCGTTCCGTCGTGGAACACGCAAAGCTTATCGTCCGCCGTAACGTGCAGATCAAGCTCCATTCCGTAGCCCTTTTCGCACGCAAGGCGGAAGGCTTCAAGCGAATTCTCGGGTACTCCCTTTCCGTGAAGTCCTCTGTGCGCATAGAAGATGCCGTTCTTTTCAAAAAACTCCTCAGTCTGCTTTCTTCTTCCGCTCGGAGCGATAAGAAACAGGTAAAGACAAAAAGCTATAACAAGAGCAATAACAACGTAAATCGCGACCATATAAACTCCTTAAGCCTTAGGCTTATTATCGCCGTGGCGGACAAATATCATAGTAACAAAAGCGAATGCAACGCACACGGTTGCGTAAACAAAGAGAGAGGTCATCTTTATATCCATAAAGAAGCCGCTTATAATAGGTGTTGCAGTCTGTGCCGCCATGCTTGCGGTGTAGTAGAAGCCGGTGTATTTTCCGACGTCGCCGCCACGGGAAAGCTCAACTACCATAGGGTAAGAGTTTACGTTAATGGATGCCCATCCCACACCCGCCATTGCGAACAGAATGTTCATAAGCCAGAGGGGTGATTCGCTTCTCATAAACGAAGCAATGAAAAACGAGGTTCCGAGGATAATGACACCCGTCATTATCATCTTTTTTCTGCCTATCTTGGAGGAGATATTTCCAATCGGGATATAGGAAACTATCGCCGCCGCGCTTGCGATCGTAAGCGTCATATTATAATCGAGGTTAAGGATGGTGGAAGCGTAAACGGAATACTTGCTTGTTACCGCATTGTAGCCCATAAACCAAAGCACAACGGAAGCGAGAATAAAGAGCAG
This sequence comes from Eubacteriales bacterium, assembly GCA_045539485.1. Classification (GTDB taxonomy): domain Bacteria; phylum Bacillota; class Clostridia; order Oscillospirales; family CAG-272; genus RUG12395. The sequence continues at coordinate 646 of JAZQFL010000160.1, read as the reverse complement.
AGAGCGGAATTCCTTTTTGCTCATCTTGCCGCCGCTTCCCTTTTCTTCACCGTCATCAGCTGTATCAAGACCGAGCCTTGCGCTCTCCTCCTGCATTTCGCGCACAAACTGCGGCTCGCGCACGGTAAGGAAGAACGAAACAAGGGATATAAGCATAATAGCGGCAATTACAATAAAGAACACCGTATAGCTCATAAGTGCGTTTTTGGGACTTCCCGTGCTGAATACCATTCCGAGCACAAGCACGATTATACCGCCCACAGCGCCCATAAGGTTGATTATTGCATTAGCCTTGGAGCGCAGGGGCTTCAGGGTAACATCGGGCATAAGCGCCACCGCGGGCGAACGGAAGGTAGCCATTGACAGAAGCGCGATAAGAAGCGTCGCCATAAAGAAGATAAGCGATGAAGGATCTGCCTCAGTAACTCTTGCGGCATAAGCCTGACGCGCGGGCACAACGTAATCTGTATATTCTGCAGTCACGTCACCGTCTTCATTATACATCTCGATGCCGACGTACTCGTCAAGCGTAAAGCGCTCACAGATAACGACCTCCTGTCCGTCGGGGGTCTTTATCGTCAAATTCTCGTTATAGAGCACTGTCTGCGCATTATCGGCAGTGGGTGCAACGCTCTCTATGCGTTTC
>JAZQFL010000159.1:0-4649 GCA_045539485.1 Eubacteriales bacterium | reverse complement strand
CCCCTGCCTTTTCTCGCTTCAATTATACCATATCCACACAAAAAAGTCACCCCTTAGGGTGACTTTTTCGACAGACTGAAGTATTACATGTTTTTGACATGTAATACTTGTTTTTTTCTTTTACCGGTTTTATAATCAAATCATAACTTATAAAGGAGCAAAGTGATGATCGATATACTTTACGTCAACGAAAGCTATCATATTTGTTCAGACGGAGTGCCTTATGCAAGGATAGTTCCCCAAAACGGTACTTTGGACACCTTCACACCTATAACCGACGGAGTTTGGCGCTGGCACAGACACACTCAAGTGCCTACCGATCATATGAGAATGGAGCTTGTTTTTCTCGGTGACCCTGATTTTACAATGGTTCCCGCGGTAAGCTACAACGGCAACGGCTGGGGTGACACTCCCGAGTACGTCGGAGACTTAGCCGAGGACGGTACTCCTTGGAGCTGGGCGTGGCACAGGGTGACTATTCCCGCTTGTACGTATAGCGAGAATTCCGATATCTCTATCGCGCTTATGGCGGATGCTAACGTAAACTGCGCTTGCTCGCTTTATAAGATCGGAGAGGGCAAAAAACACGTGCTTATCTTCCCCGAGGAGGAAAAGCCGAAGACCCTGCACAGACATTTCTGGGAAGGCCCTTTTCAAGGCACTATGGAGCCGACCTGCGATTTTGAGGGTATAATATTTACCGCGCCGTCGGACGGAACGAAATTCCGTTATAAGCCTCTGCTTGATTTTGCTTGGAGATATTACGGACACGAATTCCAAGCACCGAAAAAGGCCGAGGAGCTTTACAGGCTTTCCATTGCATTCTGTCATCTGCTTTTTGAACGTGAGCGCGACGGTTTTGCGGGATTTACCCGCGGATGCGAGTGGAATCTCGGTTCAACTTCATACAAAAAGACCGAGCATATCTATGAGGTAGGCTGGGCGGGTCAGAGCGCCTCTATGGCTAATGCATTTATTTACGATTATATAAAAACCGGTGACAAGGCAAAGCTTGATATTGCTATCGAGGTTCACGATTCTTGGATCAAGAAGGGCAGACATCCCGCAGGTCACATAACCGGCCGTCTTGATATGGATGAATGGTCCTATAAGGATTTATCTCCGGATTATATTCCCGATAAGTGGGTACACGGTGAAAATAAGTACGAGGGACTTTATAACCGTTATCTGAGCTGTGCCGCGGGAAAGATACCCAAGGTCTACCGAGACGTCGACGGCCGTCCCTTTAAGGCAAACGACGCCTGCAATAACGGAACTGCCGCAGACTGTTATTTTGAAGCTTACGATATGCTTAGCTCTATTGGCATTGATAAGCCCGAATATCTTGATTTGGCGTACGGTATTTGTGAACACGCGCTGAAAACTCAGGCAGAAAACGGGTGCTATCCTAAGGCTTGGAAAAATGACGGAAGCTCAAGGGGATATAAAGGAACCATTGGATGCTTCCTTATCCTGCCCATGCTAACTGCGTATGAAAAAACTAATGATAAAAAGTATCTTGACAGTGCAGTAAGAGCATTTGATTTCTATTATAGCGAGCTTGAACGTGACGGCTTTACTACCGCAGGGGCGCTTGATACATACAGTATTGATAAGGAATCGTCTTCTCCCCTTCTCCGTTCCGCTCTTGCCCTTTATGACGTAACGGGAGATCAAAGATACGTTGAAGCGGGAGAAAAGATCGCGTGGTATCTTTCCACTTGGATGATGTATTACACTATAGATTACCCCGAGGGAAGCCCCATAAGAAACGTAGGCTACGACACCTTCGGCGGTACTTCCGTTTCCACACCCCATAATGCGCTCGATATGTATGCGCTTCGCGACGTTATCTCATTTATGCGGCTTGCAGAGCTTACCGGATACAAGCAGTGGCGCGAGAGAGCTCTCGTTTTATGGTGCCACGCTTCCCAGATGATCTCCGACGGTACTTGGTTCGTTAACGGCCGTCTGCGCCCTGCAGGCTCGCAGGACGAGGCTGTATTCCATACCCGTTGGGGCCGTCACGTCAGCGGCCCCTTTGTTCCTACACAGTGGTTCCCCGGTTGGCCCTGCGCCTTCCGACTTGAAAATCTGCGCTGGCTTAAGGACTGGTCGTTCTTTGATGAGGGACTTACAGAAATTGAAGGAAAGATCGCAAAATAAAGAAATCGCCCCAATGGGGCGGTTTCTTTATTTAGCAGAATTTTTAATCGTGGCGGCATAGGCGCTGTTGCAAAGTCCGAGAATTGCTGATACGATGAATAGCAGCTCAATACCGAGAGCCTTCCACAGCCAACCGCCGAACAAGGCGATGAATATCGTAATAACGTGGTTTATGGAAACTCCCGTAGATATAGTTGCCTTTACCTCATCGTCATTATCGGCAAGGTCCTGAACGTATACGTTTGATGCCATTGATGCAAGGGATATTACTGCATCAAGCACGTAGTTGATACAGCACACGATGTAAGCAATATCTTTTGGGAAGATATGATGTGCAAAGCCATAGAAAAAGCATACGATAACAAGGATAAGCGTGTCGGCTACCATTACGACCTTGTAGCCAACGCGGTCGATAATCTTTCCGACGATGGGAGAAGCAAAGAAGCAGGCTATTGCAGAAATTGCAAATAACAGGCTTATGTCTGCGGCGCTTGCACCGTAAAAGAGAATGAGCAGATAGGGTCCGAATGTGAAGAATACCTGCTTTCTTGCGCCGTAAAACATTTCAAGCATATAGTATTTGGTGAACTTCTTATGGAAATAGAAGCGGCGCTTGTTTTTATCCGTTTCACTTTTTCCGCTTATTTTTGCGGAAAAGATAGCGGAAACACCCGCAAGCACTGCGGCAATTGCAAAGAATGCGGTATACGGCTGATCAGCGGTGAATAACGAAAATGCGACAACGATTACAAGATATCCCGCAAGTGTGCCTATCTGGCTTGCGGCATTCTGTGCTCCGAGTGCAGCACCGCCCTTTTCGGGTAGTGCGTATTTTAGGGAGAGGGTATTTTTCATTCCTATCTGTATATGCTCGCCGAATGAATATACGCATATCGCAAGAGTTGCAAGAACCTTGGTGGGAGGCAAAATCGCATGCCCTGCCATTCCGACGAGCATAATTACAGCACCTATTTTGTAGAGGCTTTCCGCAGAGAGCATATAAAAGAGCGCAAGGACAAATACAAGAAGTATTCCGGGTATCTCACGGAAAAACTCCGTTACTCCCCTGCCCATTTCGCCCATTTTTACAACTTCGGCAAGGAAGTTATCAAGCATTCCTTTGTAAAGCCCGTAGGAGAGCCCTGTTATCAGAATGGAGAGCAGAAAGTATTTATAAGGTGTTCCCGAAACAAATGTTTCTTTAAAATTGAATCGTTTATTCATTTTTCCTCATTATATCATAAAAATAGTTATTTGTGGGAGTGATATCCTATTATTTTGATCGTGTTATATTAAGCATGCAGACTACCTCGCAGTGATCGGTGTGCGGAAACATATCAAAGGGCTGAATTCTTTCCGTTTTATATCCGAGCTTACGGAGAATGCCGAGGTCGCGGGCAAGCGTTTCGGGATTGCAAGATACGTAAACGACTTTGTCTGGCGCAAGCGCCGCAATGCTCTTTAAAAATTTGTAACTGCAGCCTGCGCGCGGCGGGTCGGTGATTACAGTATCAAAATGCTCGCCTGCAGAAGCGAGCTCGTCCATAACGGCACCTGCATCGGCGGCATAGAATTCCGCGTTTTTGATGCCGTTAAGCTCTGCGTTTTTCTTTGCATCGGCAACGGCATCCTTGTTCACCTCTACGCCGAGAACAGATTTGCATTTATCAGCCATAATAAGGCCGATCGTGCCGGTGCCGCAATACGAATCGATAAGGCGCTCGTTGCCCGTCAGATCGGCAAATTCCTTTGCGCAGGCGTAAAGCTTTTCTGTTTGAATAGGATTTACCTGATAAAATGAACGCGCAGAAATGCGGAATTTGCGGCCGCAGAGAGAGTCGGTAATATATCCGTCGCCGTACAGCACCGTTGCGTTATTGCCGAGGAAAAGTCCCGTATCGGTGTTGTTTATACAGTGAACGACGGTTTTTATCTCCGGGTGGCGCCGTAGCAGCTCGTTTACAAACGAGCGCGCAGAAGGAAATTCTCCGCTTGCGGTTACAAGCACGCACATAACCTCGCCCGTTGAGAACGCTCTGCGCACAAGCACGTGGCGGAGATACCCCCTGCCGTTACGGAGATCATACGGCTTTATTTTAAAGCGCGGGCATAGCTCACGGACGGTAAGAACTATCTTATCGGCGCATTCGTCGTTTATGAGACAGCTGTCAACCTCCACTACGCGTCGGGTTGCGGATTGATAAACGCCCGACGATACCTTGCCGTTTTTGGAGCAGAATGCCGCCTGCACTTTGTTTCTGTAATGATACGGCTCGTCCATTCCGATTATCTCGTCAACGTGGCAGTATTTTCCGAGCAAGGAAATTAGCCTAGCCTGCTTGTGGCTAAGCTGTTCTTCATACGTTAAATTCAATAGCTGACAGCCGTTGCATTTCTTTGCGTGAGGACAGTTCATAGTATCTCCGTTATTTTACCTTGGATTTAAAATTGCCGAATACCAAGTCGGATCGTAGCCATGTCGT
>JAZQFL010000158.1:0-2038 GCA_045539485.1 Eubacteriales bacterium | reverse complement strand
ACCTCTTCGGGAGTACCGCAGGTAACAAGCCTGCCTCCGTGCACACCCGCACCGGGGCCGATATCTACTATATAATCCGCCGCGAGCATCGTTTCCTCATCGTGCTCTACGACAATAACGGTATTGCCGAGGTCGCGCAATTTCTGCATAGTGGCTATCAGCTTGCCGTTATCGCGCTGATGCAGACCGATGCTCGGCTCGTCAAGCACGTACATAACTCCCGTAAGAGCGGAGCCCATTTGGGTAGCAAGGCGGATGCGCTGTGCTTCACCGCCCGAAAGCGAGCCCGATTTACGGGAAAGCGTGAGGTAGGAAAGTCCCACGCTCTGCAAAAAGCCGAGGCGCGAGCGTATCTCCTTTAATATCTCCTTGGCTATTACCGCCTTTTCCCCCTCCGGGGAAAGCTCGTTAAAGAACTTAACAAGATTTTCAACTGTATTTGCGCAAAGTGCGCTTATCGAAAGACCGCCCACAGTTACCGCAAGCGCGGAGGGATTAAGGCGCATGCCGCGGCATTCGGGGCACTCGCTCTCCTCCAAAAACTGCGAGTAATTATCTCCGGGGAAGGTTGCAAGACGGCGGGACACGGTGTTTACAAGTCCCTCAAACTTGGCAATGGTACGTGTGCTTCTTTTGCCGAACGTGCGCACAACGTCGTATTCTTCATTCCCCGTGCCGTACATAAGCGCGTTCCACGCCTCCGCGGAAAACTCGGAAACGGGCATATCCATGGTAAAGCCGTGGCTTTTTCCGACGGCGGCAATAAGAGGACCGCTCCAGGTGTCCTCACCCGTGCTTTTAAATCCGTTTGCAACGATCGCGCCCTCGGAAAGAGAAAGGCTTTTATCGGGAATCAGCTTGTCGGGCGAAACGTGGGACAATTCACCGAGTCCCGAGCATCTTGCGCAGGCGCCGACGGGATTGTTAAAGGAAAACATCCTCGGCTCAAGCTCGCCGAAGCTGATATTATGCTCCTCGCAGGCATAGTTCTGGGAAAATTCCATTACTTCCCCGTCACCCTCTCGGGGTACTATCTCTATTTTAAGATTACCGCTTGCGTACCTGAGCGCCGTTTCCACGGAATCGGAAAGGCGGGAGCGGAGCCCCTCCTTCATTACAAGGCGGTCAACAACTATGTCAATGTAATGCTTTTTGTTCTTTTCGAGCTTTATCTCCTCTGTAAGCTCATACATATTACCGTCGACCTTTACGCGGGCATAGCCGTTCTTTTTGGCATCCGAAAGCACCTTTTCATGCCTTCCCTTCTCACCGCGCACAACGGGAGAAAGCACCATAAAGCGGGTACCCTCCTCAAGCGCCATTATCCTGTCGATAATGGTATCGGTGGTCTGCATGGATATCTCCTTGCCGCAAACGGGGCAGTGCGGAACACCGATGCGCGCGTAAAGCAGACGGAGGTAGTCGTATATCTCCGTAACGGTACCCACGGTAGAGCGCGGGTTTTTGGATGTGGTCTTCTGGTCTATCGAAACAGCGGGAGAAAGCCCGTCTATGGAATCCACGTCGGGCTTATCAAGCTGACCGAGGAACATACGCGCGTATGAGGAAAGCGATTCCACAAAGCGGCGGTGTCCCTCCGCATACAAGGTATCAAACGCAAGCGACGATTTTCCCGAGCCCGAAAGCCCCGTAAAAACGGTAAGCGTATCGCGCGGCACGGTAACGTCTATGTTTTTGAGATTATTCTCTCTTGCGCCTTTTATTACGATTTTTCTTTCTTTCATATTACTTCTCTTCACGTAACGTCTTTATGCGGTCCCTGAGATACGCGGCGCGCTCAAATTCAAGCTGTGAGGCACAGCGGCGCATCTCCGCGGTAAGCTCGCGGATAAGGCTTTCCCTCTCCGATGCGGAAAGCTTCTTTTTTGCCGCGGCCTTTTTTTCTTCCTTCTTGGGTGCAGTGGTGTCGATAAGCTCCCTTACCGCCTTTCTGACCGTCTGCGGGGTTATGCCGTTTTCGTCATTGTATTTCTGCTGAATGGCACGGCGCCTCTCCGTTTCTCCAACGGCGGCCTTG
>JAZQFL010000157.1:0-6432 GCA_045539485.1 Eubacteriales bacterium | reverse complement strand
CTAAGCCCGCTTGGCCCCCGCCTCCCGTAGCCTTTATGGCTTCCGAGCATTTCCTCAGAGCCGCCGAGAGGCATAATTCCGCCGCCGTTCTTTGCAACGATGTTGGAGAGAACGTCTGCAGCGTCGGAGGAGGGCTGACCGTCCTTGTTAAGCGCCCAACCCTCGGGAAGGGGCTTTTCCATCTTGTTGTACATCTCAAGCTTACCGCGGGTAACAACGGTGGGGGAAGCATCGAAGAAGAAGGGATAGGGATCAGCGGGCATAGAGATAGCAATGGGGTTGGAGCCGATCATAGCAAGGCGGCCGAAGGTGGGAACCATGATAGCCTCGCTGTTGGTGCCGGAAAATCCGATAAGGCCCGCGTCGCAGGCAAGCTTAGCGTAGTAGCCTGCAATACCGTAGTGGTTGGAGTTACGTACGGAAACGATACCGATACCGCTGGTCTTTGCCTTTTCGATAGCAAGCTCCATAGCCGCCTTACCGACAACCTGACCCATAGAGTCGTGTGCGTCGATAACTGCGGAAACAGGGGTCTCAACAACGGTCTCGGGCTTTGCGTCAACCTTGATTATGCCCTTTTCGATACCCTTGTGGTAGCGAACAAGGCGCTGCATACCGTGGCTCTCGATGCCGTAAAGGTCGGCAAGCAGAAGCACGTCGGTAATGGTGCGGCAATCCTCTTCGGAAAAGCCGATCTTGGAGAAAGCGGTCATACAGAAGCGGTCAAGCATCTCGACCGGGTACTTAACGTATCCCATTTGTTTGTCCTCACTTTTATGTAAATATTTTTGGCAAAACTTGTCCTTATACTCATCATAACACGAATTGCAAGGATTTTCAATAGATAACGGAGTTTTTTATCGGGTTTTTGAGGCGCTCGGAGCGGTGCCGAAGTATTTTTTGTATTGCTTGTAAAATCCCGAGTAATCCCCGAAACCGCAAACGGAGGCGGCCTCGGTGGGGGAAGTGCCCTCGGCTATCAGCTGTTTTGCCCGTACAAGGCGCTTTTCAAGCACGTATCTGTGGAGCGGGATGTTCATATCCCGCTTAAAAACGTGCTCAAGGTGGGAAACGCTTACGCACAGCTCCTCGGCTATACCGCTTGCCGAGAGCGCGGAGTGACGGTTTTTGGCTATCAGCTTCAGCACCTTTGTTGTAAGCGGTGTAAAGGCTGTATAGCTTGTTTCTTCTCCGTCGGTCAGAGAAAGTGTTGTCAGCAGACGGGCAAACAGCGCTTTGATAAGTATATCGCGCTCAAGGCACGGCATATCCGCCTCCGCAAGCTCGGTGAGCTCCGTAAATCCGGCGGTTATCTTTTCGCTTTGTATAAGACGCACTCCCGCGCATACCTTGTTTATTATTTCGTTCAGTCCGCTTACCTCGGTAAAATTATATACGCATCTGATATAATCGCAGTCATTGCCAATTACAGTAAAGCAATGGAAGGTGTCCTTCGGAATTATCACGGCGGTATCGGGAGAGAGGGGTGTTTTTCCGTTTTCGGAGATAAAGACCGCATCCCCGCCCAGAAAGAAAAATATTTCGTGGTATTTGTGTATCTCCTTTCCCACGATATCTCTCATGCCCTTTGCGTATTTAAAGCGAAGCTCGTCGGTTTTGATAATTTTTGCAAATTCGTTGTTCATACTGCGATACTAGCACAAAAAAGCAGAAAAGTCAATATCGGAGCAGGTTTGACAATTTACTTTGCTGTTTCTGTGTGATAGTATGAAGCAAAGGGGGTGTAACAGCCATCAAAAACTTACTTATAGACGTTGGAAGCACATTTGTAAAGTATAAGATATATGATTCTGCCTCCGATATCTCTCTTTGCGAGGGGGCGGTGCCGTTTCCCGCTTCGGAGTGCCGCGGCGAGGAGATCGTTTGTATTATAAAGGATATATTCGGGCTTGTAAGCGCGCACGCTCCGCGCCGTATGTTCATAAGCGTGCAAATGCACGGATATATTACGGAAAAGGAAGGAAAGCTTTCGCCATACAATTCTTGGCGCGGCGCAAGCGGAGACCCCTCGGTTCTTTGCGGGGCGGAGCTTGATGCGCTCGGAACCGCGCCAAAGGCAAATCTTCCTCTTGTAAAGCTGTGGCATTCTCAGCGCCTTGATGCATTTTACACGCTCGGCTCGTATATTTGTTACGCCCTTACCGGAGTAAATGCAACTCATATTACGGATGCCTGCGCAAGCGGATATTATTACGCATCAAACGGCGCCGTAAACGGATATGCGCCCGCATCGAATATGCCCCGCGCATATACGGAGGTAAAGCCCGTGGGAAAATACTGCGGCTGTACGGTGTACACGCCCGTGGGAGATCATCAGGCAAGCTATCTCGGAAGCGGCGCGGAAGGGAAGTATCTCCTTAATATCGGTACTGCATCGCAGTTATCCTGCTTAGACGATGCGGGGCTGAGCACAGAAGGTATCGAGGCGCGCCCGTATTTTTATGAGGATATAAGGCTTTATACCGCAAGCGGACTTGTGGGCGGTGACAGGCTTTTTAAGGGCGAGGGCGCCGATGAGCTTAAAAAACAGCTTGAGAGTGCGCTTGCCTCACTGCCGCAACGAGATCGCGTTTTACTTGGAGGCGGAGGCGCCGCTTCGGTTTTCCCTCAGCTTTGCGGTTTTTTTGCGGAAAGGGGCATTACCTGCTTGCTTGCGGAGGATAACATAGGGCTTTTGGGGCTTGAGCGCCTCTCGGAGCAAAAGAATATAAAAGCGGGAACCATGCTCTCGGAGATAGAATTTGCAAACTTCCCCATTATCGCTAAAAACGCGGGACTCGATCTGGTAATTGCGGATAACGAGCACGGAGCATTTGATTATTCATTCCTTTCCCGTTTAATTATGAATTCCCGCCTCCGGGGGCCGGACTGCATAGTAAGGATAGGCGACAGCAGCCGCGCAAGCATAACCAAGCTTGCGGATATGGGTGTAAAAGGCTTTCTTTTGCCGATGTGCAACACCGCAGAGGATATCCGCAAGGTAGTAAAATATGCAAAATACACACCGATAGGGGAGCGCGGTATTTCAACGACCCGCGCACATACGCTGTATTCCCCGCCTCCGCTTGCGGAGTATACCGTCCGTGCAAACGAAGAAATGAGGATATACGCACAGATAGAAACGGTAAAGGGCGTGGAAAATTGCGCGTCAATACTCGCAGTTAACGGTGTGGAGGGTGTTTTTATAGGTCCGAACGACCTTTCCGCAGACCCGCGGTGCGCATTTTCGCGTGAAAAGCTTAAGGAAATGATATTCCGCGTGGCAGACACTGCAAGCCGAATGAAAAAGCCGTGGGGCATCATAACCGCAGACGAGGAGCTGACAGAGCTTGCGATAGACCTCGGCGTGTCGGTCATCAGCCGCGGAAGCGAGCTCAATATGCTGATAAACGGCTGTAAAAGGATAAAGGAGAGACTGTAATGGTAAAGAATATCAGAATAGAACAGATAACCTCCCGTGCGCTCAGCTGTGAGCCGCTGGTGGAAAGGATGCCGAACGGCGAGCTTTTGTGCGTTTGCCAGTGCGGCGGAACCTCTGAGCCTGCGCCCGAGAACAGGGTATACTTTTTTCATTCGTCCGACGAGGGCAAAACGTGGACAAAGCCGGAGAGTATCTATCCCGAGGACGGGCAGGCGGTGTACTGCACCGAGCTTTCCCGTATAGGGGACGAGATAACTGCGTATCTTACTGTGCACAGCGGTATGTTTGTCGATTGGAAATGCTTTATGATGAAAAGCTTCGATAACGGCTACACCTGGAAAAACTGCGGCACACCGCCCTTTTTCCCCGAATACACCTTTATGCGCGGTATGCTTAATTTGAAAAACGGCAATATCCTGCTTCCGTACCATACCTACCCCGTTACAAAGGAGGAGCATGACCGCATTTTGCGCGATGAAGTGCGCAAGTGCATAACCACAAACACGCAAACACCCTATTGCGAGTGCGGTGTGCTTATAAGTGAGGATGGCGGCAAAAGCTGGGAGAATCACTCCGCGGCAAAGATACCGCACGCGCCGAGGTGGGTCTGGGGCGAGCCTACGGCAGCCGAGCTTTCCGACGGCACTCTCGTTATGCTTATGCGAAACGTGGACGGATATCTTCTCAGATGCGATTCATCGGACGGCGGCAAGACCTGGGGCGAATATTACGTTACCGATATTCCGAATCCCGCAAACAAGCCGCGTCTTATTATGATGGATAAGGGCAGGATAGCACTCCTGCATACACCCAACAACAGCGAGCTTAACAGAGGTATCAGCGGCTGTAAGCGCTCACCCTACGAGCTGTGGATAACGGAAGACGATATGAAAACGTGGGAAAAGACCCGCCTTACGGACTTCCCCGGCAGCTTTTCGTATTCCGACGGTTTTTATGAGGACGGGCACTTACGGTTTGTTATAGAGCATAACAGGCATACGGTGCTTTATTTTGACGTTGAGACTCAGACTTAAAATTCTTCCGTATGCATCAGAACGTGCGACAGGCACGACCTCAGCGTATGAAAATACGCTATCGCCCGCACCTATCTTCGTTCTTCGCCTACGAAACAATTTTCGCGTCTGTCGGAATTCGTTAGTAGGCGTAGGGGAGGGGCTTGCTCCTCCCGCGAAACACGATGTGGAAACGCGGGCGAACACAGTTCGCCCCTACGGCAGAAAGCGCTGTGTTTTTCATCCGAAAAACACAGCTCTTTCTGTTTTGTATTTATTTACGTCGAAGGTTTTTTCAATAATGTCCGTTTCAAGGATGCTTTTCGTTGGTGCGTGGGCGGTTATTTTGCCCCCGTCAAGCACTGCGATGCTGTCCGCTACGCTTACGGCGAGGCTTACATCGTGCATTACCGCAATAACGGTTTTGTTTTCGTTTGCCGAGATATCGTGCAAAAGCCTGCAGAACCCGCGCGCAAAGTGCATATCCGCGTATGCTGTCGGCTCGTCAAGCACAAGAATGTCCGTTTCTGCGGCAAGCACGGCAGAGAGATACGCGCGCTGTCTTTCTCCGCCCGAGAGCTCGTCTGTCGGGCGCGTGAGCATTTCGTGCATGCCCGTTTTTCTTGCCGCGGAGAATACGGCTTCCTTATCCGCCTCCGTCGGTCTTGCACCGAGGGGGATATGCGCGTTTCTGCCCATCATTATAAGCTCGTATACCGTTACGTGCGGGGAGCCTAGTATTTGCGGCAGAACGGTAAGTATCCGCGCTCTTTCGCGCGGCTTCAGTGCGCTTATTTCCCGCTTTTGCGCTTTAATGCTTCCGCTGTAGGGGATAATGCCGCCGATTGCGGATAAAAGTGTGGACTTTCCGCATCCGTTTTTGCCGATAATGGCGGTAAAGCAGCCGCTTATATTTAGCGAAAGACCGTCAAGCACGGTCTTTTTGCCTCTTTTTACCGTGATGTTGTTTATTTCAAGCATCGCCGCGCCTCCTTAACAGCAAATAGAGGAAAAACGGAGCGCCCAGCAGTGCGGTGATGATTCCCACGGGAATCTCCGAGGGGGCAAACAGCACGCGCCCGAGCGTGTCCGATAGGGTAAGCGTAATTGCGCCAAGCATCGCGGAAGCTCCGAGGCAGAGGCTTTTGTTCGTTATTTTGCGTGCGATATGGGGTACTGCAAGCCCCACAAAGCCGATAAGCCCCGCAAAGCTGACAGCAGCCGCAGCAGATGCGGAGGCACAGATAAGCGCGGTAATACGGAGAACGCGCACGTTTATGCCAAATGATGCGGCACAGCCGTCCCCAAGCGAGAGCAGGGAAATACGGCGGGAGAGTATCAGCGCCGTAATAAGCGACAGCGATATAAGCACTGCGGGCAGGATAAGATCGGTGATAAAAACGCCCGCAAGCCCGCCGACGGAAAAATTATTGTAAACGATGAGCACGTCGTCAAAAAGCAGATTGATAAACGATATTGCTGCGTTTAAGAGTGCTGTAAGCGCAATGCCCGCAAGTATAACGGATGCGCGTGTACCTCCTGCGGCACGTGCCGTGTAAACGATGATAAGGGAAGCTGAGAGAGCGCCGATAAATGCAAAAAGGGGAAGTGCCGCCGCGGCGGCAGGGAAGAAGGCAAGCACGCAAACGGCGGCAAAGCCCGCACCGCTGTTCACGCCGATGATGTTCGGCCCCGCAAGCGGATTGTCGCACACCGCCTGAAGGATAGCACCCGAAAGGGCAAGTCCCGCGCCCGCAAGCATTGCACCGAGCATACGTGGTAAGCGCACAAGCCGCACTATGGCGGTATTTGTTCCGCTTAGGGAGAAAAGCCCGTCTACTACCTCGCCGACGGTCAGCTCCGCACCGCCGAAAAGCAAGCCCAAAACGGCGGTACATATAAGCACCGCCGTAAGGATGATGTATACGGTTTTCTTCCTTAATTCTTCATTTTTCATTATTCATCATTCATTATTCA
>JAZQFL010000156.1:0-10828 GCA_045539485.1 Eubacteriales bacterium | reverse complement strand
GCTCACAGAACGACATGGCTACGATCCGACTTGTATCACTTAGCCTGCCTCCTTGCGTTTTTAGCCGGCTGTGCATTCTCGCCGTACAGCTTGTCGTAAGCTATAAGCTCCATATGCTCGAGATAGCTCTCCGATTCGCCGTAAAGCTCGTAAAGCTTAGCGGCAGTACCGGAATCAAGACCGAGGGTATTAAATACGTGGGAAGAAAGCTCATAGGATGTAAGGTCGGGTGCTTCAGCCTCCAGCCCGTAATTCGACCAAATAACGTACTCTGTATCGTAAAGTGTGCCGAGGTTAAGATCCTCCTCCGTCCAGTTAAAGCTGGGCAGGTGGTCGCCGTAGAAGACGCAGACCGTCGGCTCTTCCCTGCTTTCAAGCTCTTCGATAAGCGCGCCCACAAAGGCATCTGTCTGATAGAGCTGGTCAAGATAGTATTCAAATCCCACCTGCTCCTCGGGATCGGGGATATTATACGCCCTTATCCTGCCGTCGGTGCCCATTTTCTCCTCATCAAGATATTTTCCGTGGGGCTGAACGGAGATAACGTACACAAAATCGCGCTCGTCCGTGGCATCAAGCGCCTGCAGGGTGCTTTCGGTAAGCACGGCATCCTCTGCCCAGCCGAGGGGATTCTGGACCGCGTTCGGCATATCCTCAAGGGAGAGGAAATCGTCAAAGCCCATATTGTCGAATATCTCGTCCCTATCGTAAAAGCCTGCCGCGTTATTGTGTATCGCGGTAGCGCGGTAACCGTATTCCTTCAAAACAGATGCACTGTTCTCGCAGAAGGTGTCCTTCATTACCGTATCGTAAGGATACTCGCCCGCGCCGAAAAGGGATGTGCTTATCGAGCAAAGCACCTCAAACTCCGTGTTTGCAGTGCCTGCACCGAGCACGGGAACCGTGAGAATTCCGTGGGGGTATTTTTCCTTGAGTGCGGTAAATACGGGTACGGGATCCTCGGAATATTCAACTCCCGCAAGACGGGAGGGGTCGAAATACGTTTCAAGCTGAACGAATATGATATTTGGAAGAACTGCGGGCTCCTCCTCCGTGATATTGTCCTCAAGCGTCCAGTAAAGCGCGGAAAGAGTCGATTCGTCGTAATCCTCGGGCTCCTCTATTCCTTTATCAAAGAAGGTGGTGCAGAAGCTGTAGGCAAAGCCGTTTTCGCCGTAGCTTGCGTGCATATTGGAAAAATTCACCTCTGTTGCATCCGCCTTAACAACGGGAGAAAGCCCCGCAAACGGCAGAAGCGCACAAAGAATTGCGGCAACGGCGCGCATGGGACGCACCTTTACGCGCGGTACCTTTTTCCACAGCCATACGAGCAGAACGATAACAGCAAGAATTCCAACTGCCATCAAAACAAGCTCAAACGGGCGGAAATATATCCAAAGCACGGAAAAGACCGAGCGGATAAGCACAAGGTCAATTGCGGTAAGGGGAGATGCACGGTAGCTGAGCACAACGAAATTAGCAATTCCGAAGGCAAGCCACAAAACGGAGACCACACCTATCATCACCGTTTTTTGCCGCAGAAGCATAGAAACGGAGAGAGTAAGCATAATTACGGCGATGTTGAGAAACACCGTTGCAGGGTCTTTTATAAGCACACTGAATATCTCAAAAAGCGAACGGCGCGAAAGACATTCGAGCACGTAATTAAGAAGGGCGGCAACCGAGAAAAGCGTAAGCGCAGGGCATCTCTCAAGCCAATGCCGAAAAAACGCACCAAAAGCCTTTGCCGCGCAAGCCGTCCTGTCTTTCATTTTAATTAAAAACTTTTTCATAACCTAAACCGCGCAAATGCGCAAACTGATACCAATACTTTTACAAATATATCATACCACCCTATAATACCTTTGTCAATAAAAGCAAGGCAAGCAAATATTAAGATTCCGTTAAATTTTGCGGGCGACCGTAGGTCGCCCAAACAAAAAACTTGGCGCGATGCTTCGAAGAGCATCACGCCAAGCGCAGGTTCAATTATTTTATTGCATTCTCTATCGTCATAGTAGAATCTAGGGGCGCAGTATCGCCGATATAACGGAGTATCTCCATACGGAACGCGCAGGGCCACATAACGAGCCACTGGGAGGGGTTGAAGGGTGCAAGACCCGGTCTACCCCAACGGGTATGGAACACTGCCTCGTCCTGCGAGCCTGCGGGACGGACTCTGCCGGAGATGCAGAGGGTACCGTCGGAGATAAGCTGGCTTGCGCCGAACCAGAATGCAAGCGCGCGCTCGTGCCACTGGCGGTTGCCCGTGAGCTCCGCGAGGCGCATAAAGGAGATAACGTCGTGAAGCGCGTACTGGTCTATCGCGTTGTGTGCGGTAGATACTGCGGTAGCGCCCATGGAATCATATCCTATTTCGGTAAGTGCGCTCTCCTCGGGATAGATGGCGGTATAGTGCATCATCCAAGTGGAGATATACCAGCCCGCATACTCTGCGGCGGTAACGTACTTTTCATCCTTTGTTGCATCATAGAGGGAGATAGCGGCGGAAAGCAGGGGAGACGCGGATTCCTTATCTATGCAATAGGTGTCAAGCGCGCCTGCGGTGGTAAAGCCGTTATCGTAAAGCTCTGCATAATAGCAGTCGAATGCGCGTACTGCGGCATCGAGGTACTTCTTATCGCCGCTCTTTTCGTAAGCAACTACAAGCGGAGGAATGAGGAAGCATCCGATAGTACCGCTCTGCTGATTTACGGTTCCGTCGTGGTTCCAGCTCTTTGCAAACTCGCCGTTCTCCTTCTGTGCGTTTACTGCAAAATCGCAGATACCGTATGCAAAATCAAGGTACTCGGGCTTGTCAAGTCCGCACTGCTTTGCCTTATCGTATGCTTCAAAGTACTGGAAAGCACCCTGACCGAGGTTGCAGGCATCAAGGGGAATGTATCTCTCCTGAACGGAGGGCGCGGAATCAAACTTTATGTAGCGAAGTCCGTGGGGCGCACCCTCGATGTGGGTGAACTTTATCCACGCATCAAGGCAGGAAATCGCTTTATTAAGGCTGTCCTTATCGCCCGTGCGGAGGTAGTTTTCAAGCAGGGCGTTCGATGCGGAAGCGCTCTGACCTACCCAGCCTATCTCATAGCGGATAGCGTTGCGCTTGCCAAAGTAGCACTCCTTCGGGTACCACTGCAGACCGCGGTTGAAGGCAACAAAGCCGTCGCTCTCCAGCGTCCAAAGGCTCTTCATAAATGCAATTGAAAGCTCCCAGAGCTTCTGTGCACTGTATTCGGGCTTCATATCGTGGCCGTAGTAGCGCCAAGCGAAATCAAGCAGAGTGCGCACCTGATGGCGCGGAAGCTCGATGGGGAAAACGGTGATAACAGCGTTAAACTCGCATCTGGGCTCCATAGTTCCCATATAGTCGTTTACTGCCCACTCGTGGCGGTAGAGGACCTTGGGTCCCTCCTGCTCGGGCCAGATAAGCGCGTGGCGGGTAAAGCTCTCACCTGCGGGCTTATAAAGAGAGCAGCTTGCCTTATCGGTATCCTCGCACATCATTGCGGCGCCGTACTCGGGGCCCTCGGTATAGGTGCATGCGGGAATGGTGCAGCGGTGATATGCGTATGTCCACGGGATGCCGTTGCAGTTATCGCCCGTGTATTCAACGCTGTCGCCCCATCCATTGCCGTTGTAGTTAACTGCGGGAACCATAGTGTAATTTGAAACGTACGCGGTGTCCATTTCCATTCTCATATCGGAAACAGGCACGTCCGTCTTTCTCGTCCAGCGCCAAGCACCGGGCTCTATCTCCGTAAGGGTATCAACTGCGCCCTTTACGGTGTTCAGGTAAGCAACGTCACAGCCGTTTGCGGTGAGAACGATGCGTCCCTCTTCAACTCTGTATGCGTATTCCATAACAAAAAACCTTTCAAAATCAATATTTAATTGCACAGTAATACATTTTAATTTTACATTATACCGATACATCAAATCAACTGTTTTATAAAATTTGTAATAGTTCTTGTGTTAAAATAACGATTTTTTATAACCGAAAAAGTCAGCAAACGCACCGAGCGTGCATAAGATGTTATTAAAACCCTAAAAGGAGCAGATATGTACATATCAAGAAAGCGAAAACCCGCCTATACCCCCATAACACCCAATAATTCCGAGGAGAGTAACGCCTACACACCCTTAACACCCGATAATTCCGAAGGAGAAAACACCTACACACCCTTAGCGCCCATTAATTCCGAGGAGAACAACGCCTTTACCCCCTTAACACCCGACAATTCCGAAGCGGAGGAGCGTGTTTTCCCCGAGGCAAGCGTGGAAATGATAAACGGAGAAGGCTCCGACCTCGGCAGAGCACCGAGCACCGCAGATCTTACCTATGAGGAATTCCTTGCCGCCAATCCCCAAACGGGAATACTGCGCGTGCAGGCATTTATCGGCGCACAGGGCTTTCCCGTTTCGGGTGCTCTTGTCACCGTCAGCGCCCCGTTCAAGGACGGCGAGAGAGTGCTTTATGCAGTAAAAACGAACGAGGACGGAGTTGCGGACGATCTGATACTGCCCGCGCCCGACCGCTCCTCATCGCAGATCCCCGGCTCGCAGAATCCCTTTGCCGAATACAACGTAAGCGTCTCCCACCCCAATTACAGCACCGCTGTTTTTTCGGGAGTTCCCGTATTTGCGGGTGTAAAAAGCATTCAGCCGGTCGTATTTCTTCCCCGCGGCACGGAGGAATGATATGGCAATAACAGTACCGGAAAACATCACCGTACACCTCGGCAGACCCACGGCGAATGCACCTAACGTAACAGTGCCGTTTGCCGACTACATCAAAAACGTGGCATCAAGCGAGATATATCCCACTTGGCCCGAAAATGCGATACGCGCAAACATCCTTGCGCAGATATCCTATGCCTTAAACCGCGTGTACACGGAATACTACCGCTCGCGCGGGTATGATTTTGATATAACCAACTCCACGGCATTTGACCAGAGCTTTGTACCGAACAGAGATATTTTTGAAAACGTATCGCGCGTGGTCGACGATATTTTTAACGATTATATAGTGCGCCAAGGGCAGGTACAGCCGCTTTTTGCGCAGTATTGCGACGGGCGCGAGGTAAGCTGTACGGGGCTTTCGCAATGGGGAACCGTAACCCTTGCAAATAACGGGCTCTCCCCCTATGAGATACTGCAAAGCTACTACGGCAACGATATAAACATAATCTTCGATGCTCCGATAGGAAATGTTGAGGAATCCTACCCCGGCATTCCCCTGCGACTCGGAAGCGCGGGCGAGGACGTGCGCAGTCTGCAGCTACGGCTCAACCGCATACGCAGAAACTACCCGTCCATTACGATGATACCCGAAACAGACGGCTATTTCGGTGTTCAGACCGAACGTGCGGTGCGCGATTTTCAGCGCATTTTCAACCTTGCCGAGGACGGAATAGTCGGCAAGGGAACGTGGTACAAGGTCATAAACATCTATAACGGCGTAAAGCGCTTAAATGACGTAAACAGCGAGGGCATAACTCCCAACGAGGTCAGACGGCAGTTTGACACCCGCCTTGAGCGCGGCAGTACGGGTATCGGCGTTGGAACTCTGCAGATACTGCTTAACGCCGTTGCCGCCGCCGCACCGCAGATACAGCCCGTTACGGTAGACCTCATTTACGGAGCACAAACGGAAAACGCGGTACGGCAGTTTCAGGCACTTTACGGTCTGCCCGTTACGGGAATAACGGAAAGGGCAACGTGGAATGCTCTTCTCAGAACATACGAAGCGATACTCGCCACCCTGCCCGATGAGAGCAATGCATTCCCCGGAATAGTACTCACACGCGGAATGGAGGGCGAGGACGTGCGCACCTTACAGCGCCTAATAAACGGCGCGGCGGTAAATAACCCCAATATTCCGTCCGTCAGTGAGGACGGCATCTTCGGCGCGGCAACCGAGGAAGCGGTAAAGGCGGTACAGCGCATTTACGGAATCGAACCCAACGGCAGAGTCGGCGCTGTTACGTGGGAGATACTGCTTAACGCTCAATAGGGGATGTATACCATCCGCCCCAAAAAAGAGCATCGCGGCAGCGATGCTCTTTTCGTTCTTTACTTTACCTTAAATCTAAGCATATTCCAAGAATGCTTCTTGAGCACGATCTTTCCGTCTGCGTTTATTTGAACATTTGCGGGAGCTACGCGCTCCGTGTCCTTATCGTTTATTGCCTTAAGATCATCGCAGTAAAGCTCGGTATGCTCGATAATAGTGCAATTTTCAAATCCGTCGAGGTCTATATCAAGCTCCATCTCCTCTTCAAGCGAGCGGTTTACGGCATAAACGATCACTTCACCTGCCTCCGCATTGTAAATAACGCTGGTAACAAGGTAGGGTATCTCCGCTCTGTAGCCTGCAACGTCGTAGGTATCGCTCTCGATCAATGTGCGCAGAGTTGCGCCGTTACCGTAATTCGAAGCGTAGAAGAAGGGATAGAATATCGTCTGCGCCCAAGCCTTGCCGCCCTTTTCCGTCATAATGGGGGCAATAACGTTTACAAGCTGTGCAAGGCACGCCATCTTAACGCGGTCCGAGTGATTCTGGAGCGTCATAAGCATACAGCCCACAACGAGCGCATCCTCAAAGTTATAGACGTCCTCAAGCTGATGCCTTGCCTCCGTCCATCTGTCCTTATCGCGGTTTAATGCGTCCTGCTGCTGGCTGTGGAACCATACGTTCCACTCGTCATAGGAGAGGTTTATGGTCTTTTTTGCCTTTTTCTTCAGCTTAACGGAATCGCAAAGTGCTACAACTCCGTTTATGTAATCGTTCATCTCCTCGGTACGCGCAAGGAACTTGGGGGTATTATTTTCCTTATTTTCAAAATAAGTGTGCAGAGATATATAATCTACGTGCGGGTAGGTGTGGTCAAGCACTGTGTACTCCCATTCGCCGCTTCTGCCATAACCCGTGCCTCCGCACACAACAAGCTTTATGGAATTATCCGCTCTTTTCATCGCCTTTGCCGTTTCTGCGGCAAGGCGGCCGTATTCCTCCGCAGTCTTGTGGCCGAGCTGCCAAGGACCGTCCATCTCATTACCGAGGCACCATACCTTAATGCCGAAAGGCTCCTCAAAGCCGTTTTCGCGGCGCTTGTTTGCGTAAAGCGTGTCGGCTGTGGAATTGCAGTATTCAACGCAGTTGCGCGCATCGTCCATTCCTCTTGTGCCGAGGTTTACCGCCATCATTACCTCGCTGTTCGCTCGTTTTGCCCACTCCTGAAACTCGTCAATGCCGACCTGATTGGATTCAATGGCGCCCCACGCGAGGTCCATACGCTTCGGCCGCTTTGATTTGTCGCCGGTGCCATCCTCCCAATTATAACCGGAAACAAAGTTTCCGCCGGGATAACGCACTATCGGCACATTGAGGCTCTTTACCATATCGAGCACGTCACCGCGAAAGCCACAGTCGTCCGCGGTGGGATGGTCGGGCTCATAGATACCCTCGTACACCGCGCGTCCGAGATGCTCGATAAACGAGCCGTATATGCGTCTGTCAACTTCACCTATAGTGAACTTTTTATTTACCGTAATTTTTGCCTTCATAGCTTTTTCCCTTTCAAGTTTTTATATTTTCAATATACCATCTTGATATATTTCCCGCAATCGCTTATAATGCAATTATACTGATGTTTTGTGCTTTGGAGACGCGCTATGGAAGTTATAAGAGCAGGCTTTAACTACCGCCATTCGTCAAGCTTTAAAATAAACAGACCTAACGGCTCGGGAGACTATCTGCTGCTTATAATCAAGACGGAGGCTTTTGCAGTACTTGGAGGAGAGCTGATAAGCATTCCCGCAAACTGTGCTTTGATATATAAGAAGGGCACTCCGCAGATATACGGCGCTCTAACAGATAAATATATTAACGATTGGATACACTTTGATATAAGCACGGAAGAGGAAAAAGAATTTGAAGCTCTCGGCGTGCCGTTTGACACTGTAATACCGCTGAGAGAGGCCTCTGAATTATCCGGTTTTGTAAAGAGCATCGTTTACGAGCGTTATTCCGAAAATATCCATAAAAAGGCTTCGATGCAGAGGTATTTTGACCTTATGCTTTTAAAGCTCTCCGAAAAGCTGCGTGATGACGATCCGGACCGCGAGCATCCGTTATACGGGCAGTTTTGCAAGCTGAGAAACGATATACAGCTTGAGCCGCAAAACGATTGGAGCATCGAAAGCATCTGCAAAAAGCTGATGCTCAGCCGATCCTACATTCAGCATTTATATAAGCTGTTTTTTAAAACAAGCATAACAAACGACGTCAAAAACGGCCGCATCGAGCGTGCAAAATATCTCCTTTCCGCAAGCAATATGACCGTCACCGCGATATCAAACACCTGCGGATATGAAAGCGATGTGCATTTTATGCGCGTTTTTAAGCAGCAGACGGATATGACCCCCTCGGAATACAGAAACAGCTTCAGAATATCGCGCTCTTGACATGCGTTAAAGCGATTGATAAAATAATAAGGAAAATAACAGTCGGGAGAAAACAAAATGGCTGATATAAATAAACCGATATACGACCGCACGAAACGTGTTTTGGGCGAAGAGAATACAAAAAGGCTTGCGAATGCAAGAGTTCTGCTTTTCGGGCTCGGGGGCGTTGGCGGATACGTTTTTGAGGCGCTCTGCCGCCTCGGTATTGCCGCTATAGGCGCGGTTGACTGCGACACGGTAAACGAAACCAACTTAAACCGCCAGATACTTGCCACGCTTGATAACGTGGGCGAGCACAAATGCGATGCCGCCGAAAAACGCGCAAAAAGCATTTCGCCTTCAACAGAGATAATCAAGATAAAGGAATTTGTGACCGCCGACAACGCGGCAAAGATAATAGACGAATTCGGGGAATGCGATTATATTGCCGACTGTATCGACAACGTTTCCGCAAAGGCGGCGCTTATCAAGGCGGCAAACGAGCGCGGTATCAAGGTGATATCCTCCATGGGCACGGGAAACAAGACCGACCCTACGAAGCTTCGCATCTCCGATATCTATAAGACCGACACCTGCCCCCTTGCACGGGCGATGAGGATAAAGCTAAAAAAGGAAGGCGTTAAAAAATGCCCCGTGCTGTGGAGCACGGAGCTGCCTCGCGGTAACACGGAAAACGAAAACGGCAGAAACGTACCGGGCTCCTGCGCCCCTGTACCTGCCGCGGCAGGGCTTTTTATCGCCGCGCATATAATGAATTCCCTCACGGAAGACTAAACCGTTCCCAACCGCCGTCATCCTTGAGCAAATTCGCCCGGATCCTTCGGTCGCGTCTATCTCGCTTGCGCGAGATACGTTTGGATGACAGGGCGAATGAAGCGAAGGATCTTGGCGGTTGGGATTTTAAATTTCTTAAACGTTTTTTATCGATTTTTGCGCAAAAATGTTGATATAAGTAAAAACTTGTGATAAAATCATCTTGTTAAAAACTTTTTCGTAAGGAGAATTCACCATGGCTAAGAAAAAGAGCACATTCTGGAAAGATTTTAAGGCATTCATCTCCCGCGGCAACGTGGTAGATATGGCAGTCGGTGTTGTAGTCGGCGGTTCCTTCAGCAAGATAGTTACCGGTCTTGTTAACAACATCATCAACCCCGCAGTTAACCTTGTTATGAAGAAGGGCGGCCTTGACTCTATCAAGACCATCATCACCGAGGCAGTGGTTGACGAAGCAGGCAAGATAATCACCCCCGAGGTTGCTATTCTTTGGGGTACCTGGATCCAGACCATAATCGACTTCCTCATCACCGCATTCTGCGTATTCGTAATGGTCCGCATTATCACCAAGATCAGAAACGGCCTCGAGTACAAGAAGCTCGAAGAGGAAAAGGCTAAGGCTGAAGAAGCAAAGAAGAAGGCAGAGGCAGATAAGGCAGCAGCCGCTGAGGCAGCTAAGCTTGCAGCAGAAAAGCAGGCAGCGCTTGACGCAAGCATCCTTGAGCAGGCAAAGCTCCTCGCCGAGATCCGCGATCTGATGAAGAATAAGTAAGATTTACACAAATCACCCCTGCAGTCATGCTCGAGCGTAGCTGCAGGGGTATTTTTTATTTTGAAATTGTTTTGCAGAAGCAGAGTTTACTGACGAATAATGATGTATTCCGTCGTCGGGGGCGTACTTATGCTACCGGATGTCCAAATCGTATCAGCCGCATACAGATAATATTTGCCGTAAGGAAGCGTTATGGTTTCTGTAAAAGTAGTCTCGGCCATAAGTAACAGATCAGGATCCCACCTGCCTATCTCTTTGACCGTGTTCCCATTCTCGTCAAGAAGAAGCAACGTTATTTCAGCGCCGTACGTAGGGCCCGGATTATTTACAATTCCGTTATCGCCCTTACCCAAGTTTTTGATAGTATACGTAACTGTCACCTTGCACGCAGACGCGCCAAACCCAGATGCCTCATAAGAGACAGAAACCAATTCCGACCATTTGTAGTACTCAAACGGTCTGCCGGAAGCGACACCGAAAATTTGGGTCACCGTAGTGGTTACCGGAGTTTTGGGCAGTACGATCGAAATATCTTCGGCAGAGTATCCAAGCGCAGGGATGGTTTTCGCGTCAAGCTTTGCTTGGCAGACAGTGCAAGACTGTTCAGTGCGCCCTGTTTCTGCTTTGGTCGGTTCTGTGACCGTAACCCATTCACCGGGAGTATGTCCCGTAGCGGGAATTGATTGCGATGCAGTTTGCGCTTTGCAAACCGAGCAGCTTTGAGTTTTTGTACCGTTGTTAGTGCAGTTAGGTGCAACAACGGTCACCCACCCACCGGGGGTGTGTCCCGTAGCGGGAACC
>JAZQFL010000155.1:0-6356 GCA_045539485.1 Eubacteriales bacterium | reverse complement strand
CCAGCCCATACGCACTCTTATCTCCATCGCCTCGGAAGCCTTTCTGAGCGGCCCGCGCTCGAGTATTCTTTCCTTAAGCGGACGGCATCCCTTTACCTCCATCTGGTACTTGCGGTATTCGCGTGCCATTTGTGCGTAGTCTGCATTAGGCATACGGTAGAAGTATATGGAGATATCCTCCTCGGGCTCATCTCCCTGAAGCTCAAAAAGGGTGGTGATGCTGTATATTCCGCTCTCCGTTTTTACACGGAAATGCGCATCAGCGGCGTGGCCGTCTACTCTGACGAATACACCTCGCTCGTTATCGCAAAGTCCGCACACGGGTGTTGCGGAAAGCCAGGAAAGGAAGCTTGTATCCTCTCTGGGGGTAAAATATGTAGTAACGAAGCCGCATCCGAAGTTGGTAGGGTAGAGGAAATATCCGTCCTCACCCGTTTTTGCCTTCAGAAGCTCCGTTTCCACAACAACGGTATTAAGGTTTGTATTTTCCAGCATTCTTTTTGTAATGCTGAATCTCAGCACGTTTCCGAAATCCTCAAGGGCAAAGGGAAGCGGGTAAGAGGCGCCGTTCATTCCAATGCCGTAAACATGAAACTGTTCCTTCATTTTACACTCCTTTGTAGTTTTCAGCCGTTGGCTTTTCATTACAGTTATATCATAACAGCATATCGCGCCGACAGCAATGTGTTTTTCGGTTTAATAAATTAGTTTTTCGTCATAAATTCGTGCCGCAAAATTGACATTGCCCAAAGCTCGTGCTATACTGTAAAAGGAAAATTGTTTCCTTTGAAAGGAATTTAGCTATGAATGCCGAAGTAAGGGAGCTTGGCGGCGGTATAACGCTGCACGCGGTAAAGACCTCCAAGTTCAAAACGGATTCCGTTTACATTAACTTCATATTACCGTTCAACCGCGAGACGGTCACGCGCGTTTCGCTTCTGCGGGGGCTTCTTTTGCGCGGGTGCGAGGGCTACCCGAGCTTTGAAAAGCTGAGCGCGCGCACGGACGAGCTCTACGGAGCGGATATTGCCATAGAGACATCCTCATACGGGGATATTCTTGTGCTTACGGTATCCTCCGTTTACCTTGCCGACAGGTTTTCAGTGGACGGCACGGACATCACGGGCGGTGTTTGCGATCTTCTCAGGCGTATATGCTTCTTTCCGATGACGGACACAAAGGGATTTCTCCCCGAGATAACGAAAAGCGAAAAGGCGCGTCTTAAGGACGAAATAGAGGCGAAGATAAACGACAAGGGCGGCTATGCCGCACGCAGACTTGCCGAGGAGATGTTCGGCGACGGATGCGGCGCTCTCTCAAAGCTCGGATATACCGAGGATCTTGAAAAGATAACCTCGATAGGCGAGTATCTTTTCTACCGCGACATTGTAAAAACAGCACCCGTACACGTTTATACCGTCGGCAGTCTTGACGCCGGTCAGGCGGAATACTATGTTACCTCGATCTTTGACGGAGTGAACCGCGAGTGCGCGGGCGAGCTTACGTGCGAGCCGCACGGTGCGCACGGCAGGGAAAAAACGCGCTGTGTTATCGAGCAGATGGATGTAAAGCAGGGTAAGCTTGCCGTCGGATACCGCACAACTGACGTGCTTTCCGATAATACGGAGTACGCGCACATGCTGCTTATGAATGAGGTATTCGGCACCTCGCCCGTTTCGAAGCTTTTCACTTACGTAAGAGAGGAGCTTAACCTCTGCTATTACTGCCAGAGCTCGTACCGCTCCGTTGTCGGTGCGCTTGAGGTGCACGCGGGTATAGATCAGGCTGATCTCGCTACGGCGCTTGATGCAATAAACGAGATGCTTGAAGCCGTAAGAAACGGAGATTTTGACGATACCGAGCTTGAGGCGGCAAAGCGCTCGCTTATAAGTGCTATCCGTACGGGCTCCGATTCTCCGCGATATATTATGACCTTTATGCTTGCGCGCGAGCTTTGTAAGGTGACGGACACGCCCGAGGAGCTTGCGGAGCGTATTGCGCGTGCGGGACGCGAGGACGTTTGCCGTGCGGCAAGGGCGGTGGAGGCGGATACCGTTTATTTCCTTTGTGGGGATAAAAAAGCCGCGGAGGAGCTTATATGAGTTCGTTTGTAAGAAAATACGATGCGTATCTCGACGAAACGTATTATTTTATGAAGCATTCGTCGGGACTTGAAATATACGTTATGCCTAAGGCGCTTTCCACCTCTTATGCGATGCTGACGGCAAAATACGGCTCGTTTGACAACCGCTTTGCAAGAAAAGGCGCGCCTATGGCGGAAATGCCCGAGGGCATTGCGCATTTTCTTGAGCACAAGATGTTTGATAACGAGGACGGAAGCGACACCTTCGGAAAATTTGCGGAGCTTGGTGCATTCTGCAATGCTTATACCTCGTTTGACAGAACGGCTTATCTGTTCTCCTCGACCGAGAGGCATAAAGAATGCCTTGCCTTACTGCTTGAATTTGTGTTTGCGCCTTATTTTACCTACGATTCGGTAAAAAAAGAGCAGGGAATAATAGCGGAGGAGATAAAAATGGGGCTCGACAGCCCTTATAACCGCTGTTTCCATTTGCTTACACGTTTGCTTTACACCGACCACCCCGTATGCCGTGAGATTGCGGGAACGGAGGAATCGGTTCTTAAAATAGACCGCGATATGCTTTATTCGTGCTACAGTACCTTCTATTCTCCGCACAATATGGTGCTTACCGTAGCGGGGGATATAACCTGCGAGGATGTGCTTTCGGTGTGCCAAAAGAGAGTGCCTAAGGGTCAGCACCGCGATTTTATGCGCGGAGAGGTTGAAGAAAAGCGCACCGTAAGAGAAAAGCGCGGCACGGAGTATGCCGAGGTATCAAAGCCCATATTCTCCGTTGGATTTAAGGACGACTCGGCAAAAAGAAGCGGTGCTTCGGCATTGAGAAGATCTCTTTCCGCCACCATGCTTTGCGATATGCTGTTCGGGCAGACCTCCGAGTTTTACGGAGAGATGCTCCGCACGGGACTTGCGGACAGGATATCCTCGTCCTATATGTCCTGCAGAAGCATAGGATTTGCCTACGTTAACGGCGTAAGTGACTCGCCCGAAGAAGTGTATGCGCGCATAATGAGTGCGGTAAACTCCATGAAACGCACGGGAATAGACAGAGAGGCTTTTCTGAGACAGAAAAAATGTATGATAAGCGATCTTGTGCGTTCCTATAACTCAACGGAAGAGATATGTGAGCTTGTAACTGACTGTGCGCTTATCGGATGCGATACCTTCGATTATGCGGAGGTACTGCGGGATATACGCATTGAGGAGCTTGAATTTCTCCTTTGCGAGCTCTTTGACGAAAGATACGCCGTTATGGGCGTTGTGGACAAGAAAAAGGATACGGAAACGGAGGATAACGTATGAACATAATATCTTTTCCCGGTCTGGGAATCGGAGAATTTAAGCTTGACCCCGTTGCGTTCACTCTATTTGGACGCGACGTTATGTGGTACGGCGTTATAATCACCTTCGGTATAATCTGCGCTTTTATGCTTGCGAATTGGCGCGCAAAGTACGAAAAGGTGGACGGCGATACTTTCTATGACCTTGCGTTTATCACAGTGCTTCTCTCCATTCTCGGAGCAAGGCTGTACTTTGTGTTCTTCTACGGCGGATTTGTGGAGCGCGGCGGCACGTTCTTTGAAAATCTTTGGGGAACGTTTTACAATATGATAGCGATATGGGAGGGCGGACTTGCCATCTACGGTGCCGTCATCGTCGGTGCTGTTACGATCGCCGTTTACGGAAAGGTAAAGCACGTTAATATCGCAAAGCTGCTCGATGCTACCGCACCCGGTGTGCTGCTCGGTCAGGCGATAGGCAGATGGGGCAATTTCACAAATGCGGAAGCCCACGGCGGAGTTACCGATATATTCTGCCGTATGGGTATTAACTACGGCGGCTACGGGGAGACGGTGTACTATCACCCCACCTTCCTTTACGAGTCGCTTTGGAATATCACGGGAGTTATTCTGCTTACTGCGCTTTATAAGAAAAAGAAATTCAACGGTCAGATAGTTCTCGGCTATTTCTGCTGGTACGGATTTGGCAGAATGCTTATTGAGGGCCTGCGCACGGACAGCCTCTACATCGGAAATACGGGCATAAGAGTTTCCCAGCTTCTTGCATTCTGCCTGTTCCTTGTAAGCGGTATCCTTCTTGTATTCGGTGCGCGTATAGCAAATAAGATACCCGCGCTCCGCCTTGATGCGCCCTCCGGCTGTGAGGAAAAGCTCGAAAAGGAAAAAGAAGCTGTTGCCGAAAACGCAAAAAAGAGAGCGGCAAGAATTGAAGCACTGAAAAATATCGGCAAAAAGAAGAAGATAATCAAGGGAAAAAGCGAGGAAGACAAAAATGAGCTTGATTGACGGAAAAGCGATAGCCGCCGCGAACAGGGAAAAGACCGCGGAGAGAGTTGCGGAGTTTGCAGAAAAATACGGCAGAACACCGAAGCTGACGGTAATTAAGGTCGGAAACGACCCTGCAAGCGCCGTTTACGTAAGAAATAAAAAAACAGCCTGCGAGGCGGCGGGAATGCTCTCCGACGTTATAGAAATGCCCGAGGAGACCGCTGAGGACGTACTGCTTGCAAAGATAGCGGAGCTTAATGAGGACAGCGCGGTGGACGGAATACTTGTTCAGCTCCCCTTGCCGCGCCATATCTCCGAGCGTGCTGTTATAAAGGCAATTTCGCCCGAAAAGGACGTTGACTGCTTCCATCCGCAGAACGCGGGACTTATCTTTAATCTCGAAGAGGCAACATTTTTACCCTGCACACCCGCGGGAGTTATGGAGCTGCTTCATCACGAGAACGTAAAGATAAGCGGTAAAAATGCCGTTGTTGTAGGCAGAAGCAATATTGTGGGAAAGCCGATGGCGCTTCTTCTGCTTTCCGAGAACGCAACCGTTACCGTTTGCCACAGCCGCACGGAAAACCTTCGCGAGCATACAAAAAATGCGGATATCCTTGTATCTGCCGTCGGTAAAGCAAAATTCATTACCGCGGATATGGTAAAGGAGGGCGCCGTTGTTATCGACGTGGGAATGTACCGCGACGAAAACGGTAAGCTGTGCGGAGACGTGGACTTTAATGAAGTCGAAAAAAAGGCAAGCCTCATCACTCCCGTGCCCGGAGGAGTCGGACCGATGACCATTACGATGCTGCTTGCAAACACTATTGCATCCGCTATTGCGTCCGAGGAAAGAAAAACGCAAAAATAATTCGGAAAATCGGAAAATTTAAGCAAAAACCTATTGACATTTTGCTTGACAGAATGATATAATAATACGCCGCTTGCAATAGGGTCAAGTGCGAAAGCCCCCTGAGTGCAGCGAGTCTTATATTGAAAGAGAGGAAGCTTTTCATGTTTGCAGTTTTTGAAACAGGCGGAAAGCAGTACAAGGTAAGCGAGGGTGATATCATCTTCGTTGAGAAGCTGGGTGTTGAGGAAGGCGAGAAGGTAACCTTCGAGAACGTCCTCGCAGTTTCCAAGGGTGAGAACACCACCTTCGGCGCTCCGTACATCGAAGGCGCTAAGATCGAGGCTAACGTAGTTAAGAACGGTCGCGCTAAGAAGATCGTTGTTTTCAAGTACAAGCCCAAGAAGAACGAAAAGAAGAAGCAGGGTCACAGACAGCCTTACACCAAGATCCAGATCAACAGCATCGTTCTCTAAGATGACTAAGATCAGATTTCTCAAATCGGACGGTGTATATTACGGCTTCGAGGAGATCGGTCACGCAGGCTTTTCCGAGGCGGGCACGGACATTATCTGTTCCGCTATCTCGGCAATGACGATGCTTGTGATCAACACCATAGAGGTCGCTATCGGCTCCGACGTTGAGTACACAATCGACGACGAAACAACAAACATCAGGGTCCTTGCAAAAGGCGCCCTCCCCGAATATGAGGGCGACGAAAAAAAGCGCTTTGCCGTGCAGGCAGTCCTCACGGGATATTTCCTTCAGCTTAACGATATGCTTGAGGAGTATTACGACTACATTGACGTAGAGGAAGAGGAAAGACCGATATAACGGCACAAATAATTACGGAGGAAAAAACCATGATCAGAATCAGTTTGCAATTCTTTGCTCATAAAAAGGGAGTTGGTTCTACCAAGAACGGCCGCGACAGTGAGTCCAAGCGTCTTGGCGTTAAGAGAGCTGACGGTCAGGCTGTTACCGCAGGCTGCATCATCGTCAGACAGCGCGGAACCAAGATCCATCCCGGCAACAATGTTGGTATCGGTACCGACGATACCCTTTTCGCTCTTATCGACGGAAAGGTAAAGTTCGAGCACAAGGATAAGAACAGAAA
>JAZQFL010000154.1:0-2074 GCA_045539485.1 Eubacteriales bacterium | reverse complement strand
GGCAGGCAGAGGAATGCGATATCCGCTCCGCACAGCGCTTCCCTTCTTGCTTCGGGATCCTTACGGAGCTCCTCCGTGAGAGTTATAAGAGATATATCTGCACGGGCAGAAAGCCTTTCGCGTATACGAAGACCCGTAGTTCCCGCGCTTCCGTCAATAAAAACCTTGGTCATTTTATTCTCCGATAAGCGGCATCCGCTCCGTCCTTACCCAAAAAACGGAAACAGTTACCGATGTCAGTTTTATGCAGAATATTATACACGCATTACTCGGATTTGTCAAGTTTTTATACGCGTTTCTTGTATATTAATTCATTTTTATGAATTATTACACGTGCAGAGCAAAAGTCTGCCCCGCTATTATACACTTTGACCAATCAAGATGAAAAAATCCGCAAAAAAGCCCCTTTATCGGCACGAAAATAATGAGCTTTTCCCGATACAAAATGAAAAAATCCTTTAAAAATGAATAATTTTGCATATAAGCTTGCAAAAATATTTTAAAATTCAGACCCCATTCCCATATTTTGCATTTTTTGTGTTGATATTGCGGATGAAATGTAGTATAATTACTTTGCCTTATTAATACTTTACCGAGGTATCGAAATGAGAAAAACAAAAATCGTTTGTACTATAGGACCCGCCTGCTCCAACAAGGAGACCATTACCTCCATGTGCCTTGCGGGTATGAACGTTGCGCGCCTTAACTTCTCCCACGGCACGCACGAATATCATCTTGAAAATATCAGGATCATCAAGGAAGTACGCGAGGAGCTTGATATGCCCATCGCAATACTGCTTGATACCAAGGGCCCCGAATACCGCATCCGCACCTTTGAAAACGGAAAGGTGACCCTCAAGGAAGGCGACACCTTTGCCTTTACCGTAGACGAGATAGTGGGAAACGAGAGCCGTGTTTCCGTAAGCTATAAGGGTATGATAGACGACCTTGAGGTCGGTGACAAGATACTGCTTAACAACGGTCTGCTTGCTTTTACCGTTACCGAGCTTACAGAGACGGATGCAATTTGCCGTGTTGATATCGGCGGCGAGCTTTCCGACAGAAAGAGCATGGCATTCCCCGGCAAGGTATTGAAGCAGATTTACCTGAGCGAGCAGGACAAGGCGGATATCAAGCTGGGTATCGAGCAGGGTGTAGATTTCATCGCTTGCTCCTTTGTTTCCTGCAAGCAGGACCTTGTTGACGTTAAGTCATTTTTAAACGAGAACGGATGCACAGATATTGAGCTTATCGCAAAGATAGAAAACCGCTCCGGTATTGAAAACATCGAGGAGATCTGCACCGAATGCTCCGGCATTATGATAGGCAGAGGCGATATGGGTGTTGAGATACCCTTTGAGGAGCTTCCCGCCATCCAGAAGCAGCTCATCACCAAGTGCAGAATGCTCGGTAAGCGCGTTATCACCGCAACCGAGATGCTCGAATCCATGATAAACAACATCCGCCCCACCCGCGCGGAGATTTCGGACGTTGCAAACGCTGTATACGACGGAACGAGTGCAATTATGCTCTCGGGCGAGACCGCGGCAGGTAAGTACCCCGTGCTTACCGTGCGCACCATGGCGCGCATTGCACACGCGACCGAGCAGAATATCAACTACGCAAGGCGCCTCGATAACGAGGATTTCCGCATTAAGGACACCGTGGACGCTATCTCCCACGCGACCTGCGGAATGGCAATAGACATAGGCGCTAAGGCAATTGCCGTATGTACCCTCTCGGGTATGACGGCGCGCATGGTATCCCGCTTCCGTCCCCCGATGGATATAATCGGCGTTACCACAAATGAAAGAACATGGCGCAAGCTTGCCCTCTCCTGGGGTATCACTCCCCTTATGTGCGAGAAGTTCAATTCCACGGACGTGCTGTTCTACACCGCAAAGAACCTCGCAAAATCCACGCTTTCCTTAAATAGGGACGATCTCATCGTCATCACCGGCGGCATCACCGGCCAGTCGGGTAATACCGACCTTATTAAGGTAGAAAAGATATAAATGAAAAATCCGCCTGCCCTTGTCATCCTCGAGCAAAGCGAAGGATCTTGGGCAGGCGT
>JAZQFL010000153.1:0-2149 GCA_045539485.1 Eubacteriales bacterium | reverse complement strand
ATCTTCAGCTGCAGTAATAGGTCTGCCCACAACAATGTAGTCACTGCCGATACGCTTAGCCTCCGCAGGAGTCATAACTCTCTTCTGGTCGCCGATATCGCCGTCAGCAAAGCGAACACCTGGGGTAACGGTTATAAACTCCTTGCCGCAGATATCGTGTACCTTGCCTGCCTCCAGGGGAGAGCAAACAACACCGTCAAGGCCCGCCTTCTTTGCGTTTGCGGCATAGTGCATAACTACCTTGTCGATAGGCTCGTGGATAAGGAGATCATTTTCCATGCTCTCCTGATCGGTGGATGTAAGCTGGGTAACAGCGATAAGCAGGGGTCTTGTTCCGTCAGGACGGGTAAGTCCCTCAAGTGCCGCCTCCATCATGCGAACGGTGCCGCCTGCGTGGAGATTGCAGAGGTCAACGTCAAGATTAGAAAGCACGTTCATTGCCTTCTTTACGGTGTTGGGGATATCGTGAAGCTTGAGGTCAAGGAATATCTTGTGTCCTCTCTTCTTTATCTCCTTAACGATTTCGGGGCCCTCCGCGTAGAAAAGCTCCATACCGATCTTGACAAAAGGCTTTCTGCCGGTAAATTTGTCAAGAAATTCAAAAGTTTTTGCCGCGCTGGAAAAATCGCAGGCGATGATTACGTCCTTTCCCATTATCTTGCTCCTCCTATTATGTCCTTTAAGTCTTTTATTCCGTATTTATCCATGACCCTCGGAAGGTCGTTTATAATATCGCGGCACGCATAGGGGTCTGTAAGGTTTGCGGCGCCCACCTCAACGGCGGTAGCACCCGCAAGCATCAGCTCTATTACGTCCTCCGCGCTTGCAACACCGCCCATACCGACTATCGGTATCTTAACGGCATTTGCAACCTGATATACCATTCTTACCGCTACGGGGAATATCGCGGGACCGGAGAAGCCGCCCATCTTATTTGCTATAACGGGCTTTTTGGTCTTCAGGTCTATGCGCATTCCAAGCAGGGTGTTAATGAGGCTTATTCCGTCCGCACCCGCATCCTCGCAAGCCTTTGCAATGGACACGATGTCGGTTACATTGGGGGAAAGCTTGATGATTATCGGCTTTGTTGTAACGGCGCGTACCGCCTTTGTTACCTCTGCCGCCGCCGCGGGGTCTGTACCGAAGCTCATTCCGCCGCCGTGCACGTTCGGACAGCTTACGTTTACCTCAAGCCAGCCGACCTGCTCTTCCTTATCAAGTCTTTCGCAGGTATAGGCATAATCCTCAACGCTAAAGCCGCTGACGTTTGCCATTACCTTTTTGTTAAAGCACTTCTTAAGCTTCGGAAGCTCCTCGGAAATTACCTTATCAACACCGGGATTCTGAAGTCCCACGGCGTTTATCATACCCATGGAGCACTCCGCAATACGCGGGGTGGGATTGCCGAAGCGGGGGTCCTTTGTTGTTCCCTTGAAGGAGAACGTACCGAGCATATTGATATCGTACAGCTCTGCAAATTCGTATCCGAAGCCGAATGTTCCGCTTGCCGGGATCACGGGGTTATCGAGAGTGATACCGCAAAGCTCAACGCTTAATCTTCCCACAGTATCTCCTCCTTTCTCATTACGGGGCCTTCCTTGCATATACGCTTGTAGCCCGTGAGGGTCTTGCAGGAGCAGCCCATGCATGCGCCGAAGCCGCAGCCCATTCTCTCCTCAAAGCTCATCTGGCCCGAGGTGGTGCTTGCCTTATACACAGCCTTAAGCATAGGCTCGGGTCCGCAGGTGTAGAAGTAGGTGTAGGGGGCGTTCATCGCGTTCGTAACAAAGCCCTTAACACCGTAGCTTCCGTCAACCGTTGTTACCGTCACATCAGCGCCGAGATCTGCAAAGTCCTTTTCGCAGAAAACCTCTTTTTCGGTATTGAAGCCGAGTATAACACTTACCTTCTTGCCCTCGGAGATAAGCTTTTTTGCAAGCATGTAAAGGGGCGGAACGCCGACGCCGCCGCCGATAAGCAAAGGCCTGTCTCCGCTTACCGAGGTGTCGTATCCGTTGCCAAGCCCCACAAGCACGTCAAGGCTTGCTCCTACGGGCATATCCTTCATTGCCTCAGTGCCCTTGCCTACAACCTTGTAGATAATGGTCACGCCCGTTTCGTCTCTGTCAAAAACGGAAATGGGACGGCG
>JAZQFL010000152.1:0-21322 GCA_045539485.1 Eubacteriales bacterium | reverse complement strand
GGCACATGATCCTGCAAGGCAATACTTTCCCAAAAGCCGATCGCATCCACACCGGTACACTCGGCGGCATAGAAAAGCACAAGAATTCCCTCCATGCGTGTCATCGGGTCATCCGCTTCTCGGAAACCCGCAGAACGTGCTTGCCAAGCACCCAGACAGTCCGGCCGGGCGAGTCCGATCATCGCATCTAAAATACTGCAAAATTCGGCGTAGCTGATTTGCACATCCGGATCATTCTGTAGATCATCCGGCACAAAGCCAACTTCAATTGCCTTGAGAATCTCAGTATCTGTTATTACCTCCTGATGATTTAATTGTGTATCTTTCTGTGGAGCACTTGTTTCTCCACCGCAAGCAGCAAGAGAAAAAATCATTAAACTCGCAAGTAGTAAAGCCAGTAAGCGTTTCATTTTCGTACCCTTCCTGCTCATCCAATGAATTCCACTGTGTTCCCGCTGCCGAGATATCGGTTTAGGAAATCATCGCAACTCGTAATGGAAAACTCAGTGGGCCAAACTTCATCTTTCCACACCCAATAGAACGAGTTCCAGTCCTCGCCGTTGTGTTCATCATTTGCCCACAAAGCTATCACGCTGCCCTTGTCCTCAACGCTTGCGACAGGCGGAATGATAATGCGGTTGTTCGTAAAACGGGGCGGAGCATTGCCAATATTCCCGCCGTAAAGCATACTTCGTGTAGCCTCGGCGTATAAAATGTTATTCTGAACGACTATATTTTCGGAGTTAAGAGGCGCATCAAAATCTCCGCACTTTATGCAAGCCCCATATGTTTCGCCTGTTTCCTCGTCAGAATGGATGTACGACGACCAACCTCCGCAGGTGTAAAGCAACATATTTTTCTCAATGAAAATATTCTTAAAAATGTTATTATTAGCTTTCATATCCGTATCAAAACAGACGATTTGAATGTCCTCATAATTGTACTCAAACAGATTGCCTGTGATGGTAATATCCGAAACCGTAACGTCCTTGCTGTCCCCAAACTCCACAGTTATACCGTTGTCGGCGATATGGTGAAGGTAGCAGTTGGTAATCAAACAGGGGCGAATCACATTTATGCCGTCACCTGCCATTTCCGCACGTCCGTCTTGGCTGTAATAAAGCACGCCGCCACCAGAAAACGATATTTCGCAGTTCTGCAATGTGCTAAATTCCGCATTGTCATCCAGGTGCATGAAGGCGCAGTCAGAGGTAGCAAAAACATGGAGATTATCGATCACATTGCCGGAACGGATATAGAAAATCGCATGACCCGCTCCCAATGGGCTTATGGAAAACTCGATACTGTCAAAGACCTCTCCGGGATTGCCATCATCGCAGCGGAAATATAATGCTCCCTCATTGCCTAAATACACATCTTCAAACAATGAAATACTGTGCCACTCTCCAGCAAACACCTCGTCAGAGGCTTTATTCAACGGAAGCAAACTGTCAGCCTTCGAGAAAAAACTCAAGTTCTCCGTAAGCCCTGTCAGCGGATTAAATGTTTCACCATCCTTTGTAACAAAGGTTTCGCCGTTCCAATAGGGAGCTATTTTTCTTGCCCCTGTTTTACCGTCAAGCACCAATGTACCGCAGTCCGACATATTCCGATGGTATAGCCATACCTTCCCGCCGTCTGGCGTCTCACCGTGCAGCGTCCAGTTGTCCGCTGTTGCACCGTTTTCCGGCGAGCCGGTGATGATAGGCTTTTCACCCTCACCGTAGGCAGAGTAGGCCACGCCGTTTTGACAGTACAGACCATACCCACGAAACACACCGCCTCGTTCAAACAACACGCCGTCTCCGCTTTTAAGCTCGGCGTCGGTCACTCTCTGGACTGTCGCCCACGCTGTTTCGGGAGTAAGGCCGTCATTTGCATCATTACCGTTTTGGGAAACATAATAGGTTGTTCCGACAATGCTGACCTCGCTATTGTCGTTCAATATGGATTCTCGCAAGGCATCCGCTTCGATCTGCACGGTTTCCAACACTGTCATTTCCATAGTTTGCGGGTCGGACGCTTCCGACGTGTCCGTTGCAATAGGCTCGTTTGCGGGTGTGCCGCAAGCAGCAAGAGAGAAAAGCATTAAACTTGCAAGTAGTAAAGCCAGTAAGCGTTTCATTTTCGTACCTCCTTGAACCCGAGCACGTGTGTACTCATGAAATATATTTTACACTCATAAGGCGTGAATTTCAAGTATTTCTGATGAATTCACCAAGTTGAAGTGTAACTTTTTTCTGAACAGCGAGAGTCGTGTAAACTTTGATGTTATGAGTAACGCATTTAGGGGTGAAAATCCAGCATTTGCAAGCCTTATTTCAGCCGATATTGGCAGGGGTGAGGTATTTCCTGCCAATGTAGAAAATCGAGGTCTAAAGGCGTTACAAAGTCTTATTTTGACCACAAAAACAAACAACGGCATCCAGCCGAAGCCGAATGCCGTATGTTCGTTTGTTACCCAATCCTGTTCAGCAGATGCCGTAAAATAGTAATTTTTGATGAATTACTGTCTTATCGGTACAGCGGAAACATCCTGCCTTTTTTGTGTTTTACTTTATGACCTTCGATGAAAAATTACCATGAAGCTTGGATTCATACGCCGCCGCGCAGGTAACATTTACCTTACCCGTTACGTTGGAGGTCGAATCAAAGACCGCGATTATCTTACCCGAGATAGTTCCGCCGTTTATCTCAAGGTTTACGGTGCCCTTCATTTCCGTAGAGAAGGGACCCGTAATACCGCCGACTCTGCCGACTGCGGCAATATCGCTGTTGAAGGTTCCGCCGTTGATGATAAGCGAGCAGGTGCCGTATACGGAATTCATTCCCACTGCGGCATTGGGAGCATACGTTCCTCCGTTGCGGAACGTGCCGCCGTTTACGGTAACGGTAACGCTTGCGCCCTCAAGAATTCTTCCCACGGGAAGATCCTGACTTGAACGGCGGTTGCCGCCGCGTATATACTGCCAATCGCCGCTGTTTATTACTATCTCGCATTTACCGCCGAAGTCTATCTCGCTGTCGGGAACGCCCGCATTACCTACGTTTACACCCACAACGAATACGGGGTACGCAGTAACACCGCCCTTAAGCGTGCACTTCACTCCGTCACCGATAGTTACATTATGATAGTTGCATACGAACATAACGCTGTTTGCGGTCATGTGCAGTTCTGTTTCATCAAAGGTAAAATCACCGCCGAGGAACAGGGAGCGCGACATATTAATTTTTGCGCCCGCCGTAGTGCGGTAATCCACTCCGTTATGAACGGAGGTGACGGTAATATGCTTTGCCGTGTCGGGCAGGAACATATGATAGTCCACGTTAACGGGTCCGCAAATGACGATGGTACCGCCGCTTTCGCGAAGAAGTCCCACTGCCTTTGCAAGATCGTTTACAGCACTCTCCGGTGTTTCGCCCTTGCCGTCCGCCTTGCCGCTTGCGCTGACGAATACTACCCCGCTGTCGGAGACTGCGGGAACGCTTATCTCGGCCTCTGTACCGCGTATGCCCGCTTCAACCACCCTTGCTATCTCCGCATAGCCCTCTTTGCCGGGGTGGAGCCTGTCGGCGGTGGTATTCATATAAACGCTCATAAAGTCAAAGGTTATGGAATTTACGTCGATAAATCCGCAGCCTGCGGCTTCCGACGTTTCCTTTACAAGCCTGCCCATCTCACCGCTTGAGAGCTGCTCTGCCATACTGCTGGAGAGGGCGTGGATGTTGGTGCAAAGGTAAACCCTTTGAACGGAGGAAAGCTCCGCGTAGCTCTTTACAAGCTCCGCAAGCGTATCCTTAAATTCCGCCTTTGCCGCATCGCTTACCATATGACGCATATCGTTTGTGCCGAGCATTATGACAACAACATCCGGCTCAAAAGCAAGGCTTTCGGAATACTGTGCGGTATTTTTATAGGAGAGCTGCGGTCTGTCCTTGTAAGATGTATTGAACTTACTGTCTGCTTTAAGCACGTAAGAGCTTCCCTTACCGAAATTCCCGACAACGTAATCTTCGCCGAGAAGCTTCTGCAGCTGTGCCGGATAGCTGTCATTTTCCTTATCGTCAACGCCCGTTCCCTGAGTGATGCTGTCACCGATGCAGGCGATCCTCAGCTTCTCCCCATCAGAGGGGGTGAGGCTGTCAAGCGCGTCAAGCTCGGGAACTGCGGGGGCGTCGGTCGCAGGCGCGTCCGTTGCCGGAGCATCCGTCACGGGAGCATCCGTTACGGGGGCATCGGTTACCGGATCAACGGTGGACGTACATGCACAAAGCGCCAACGCGAGTATCGGTATCACCAAAATAAAACTCGTAATACTCTTGCTTTTCATAGGTTATCCTTCTCATTTAAGCCCAAGTGCTTCCGCTACGGTTTTTGCGATGATAGCGTAGCCCTCTTTTACAAAGTGAAGTCCGTCGGAATAGATCGCCTCTCCGTTATTATTCGCCTCGCTGATAGGCGTGTAAGCATCAATAACGGTCCAGCCGTTGTTCTCCGCTACCTCACGAATGATGGGATGAATGTTCTCTACTAAATTTGTATTTTTATCCGCGCTTTTCTCGTAAGGCGGACAAAGCATAAGGTAAACCTTAACGTCGGGATTCGCTGTCTCCATTGCCTTGCCGTAACCTGTAAGCTCGTTTATAAATTCTGCCTTGTATTCCGCTTCCTTTTCGGGGTCGCCCTTCGCTTTGTCAAGATATCTGGGACCATCGTTCGTGCCAAGCATAATAATTGCTATATCGGGAGCGAATTCCTTTGCATCCTTAAACTTCTGAACGCTGCCGTAATGGTATGCGTTTGTGCCGCCGTTAAAGTATTTGCTGTCGTTGGTAAGAACGGTTGCACCGGAGCGGCCGCAATTCAAAACATTGTATTTGCTTCCAAGCAAGTCTTGGAGCTGACCGGGATACGAAAACATCTCTCTTTGCGCTGAGGGCACGCCGACACCCGCGGTAAGGCTGTCGCCGAGACAAGCGATCTTGATCGCGTCTGCATCGGGAACAACGGGATCGGGCATAGGCTCTGCGCGGGCAACGTCGCCGTAGATCTCAAGGCTCTTGATATCAATGTAATCGCCGGGGTTGGCAAAGATTATAATTCTCAAAACGGTGGGAGCATTCTCTGCAGTGATGTCAAACTCAACCGTGGTCCACTCGGAGAAGTCCTTTGAGGAAAGCTCGGCTGCGGAAACGACGGTGCAGTCGCGCTGCTTACCGTCAACAAGACGGGCAAGGACTGCTCTGCCCTTGGAGTCGGTGCAGGTATATCCGCTATTAAGCCTGAAGGTAAGCTTGAAGCTGTACTCCGCGCCCGCGGTGAATACGCTGTCCGCAAGGTTGATATACAGCTGGCTGTAGGTATACTCGCCCTCGTTTGTAAATCTTACAAACTTCTCACCGCCCTCCTCTTCAAGGCTGACGCTGATCTTATCCGCGCTCTTGTTTGCGTGCGCGGCAAGAGAGGAGATACCCTTCATACCCTCAAGGGAAACGCCCTTCTGGTCACCCGTGATAACGGTGATGTCCTCCACGATAGCGGAGGGATCAAAAACAGCTATTGCTCCTTCCGGTGTATCAACGGGATCCGTTACGGGATCTGTCATAGGTTCAGCCACCTCAAAATTCGCCGAAACGGTACCGCTTTCGGCGTTCCAGGAATCAACAGCCTTTACTTCAACAACGTAGCTTCCCTTATCAAGCGCTATCGTATAATCAAAGGTCTTCAGCATTTTTGAGGCATCTGTAACGCAGAAGAAATCGGTAAGTGCGAAAATTTCCTTTATCTGCTTGCCTTCCGCATCCTCTACGGTAAAGGTATAGTGATGCACGAAATCGTCATCCGTTGCCGCGGGGAAGGATATTTTCACCTTTCCGCCATCTTCCTTAACGGTTATCTCGCCCTCAAGCACGGGGGCTTTATTTGCTGCAACGCGGTCTTCTCTCGTATACGCCTCCAGATGCGAGCCGTCTGCCTGAGGATGTGCAAGCTGCCACGCATCCTTTATCTCCGCGTTTTGGGAGAGCATAAGGCGCGTTATCTTTACGTTGCCGTTTGAGTCTATCTGTACGATAAGTCCGGTGGAAACGTCCTGATTATCCATAACCGGCAAAGTGTTTTCCACCATATTCTCGTATTTATCTATCTCAAACGCGGTGTTTGCGGTGGAGCCGGTATTTACTGCGGTAAAGCCGGTTTGCATAATACAGCGTTCGTCGAATATCGGCGAATGCGTATGTCCGCTGAAAGAGATGACCTGAGGATATTTTTCAAGCACCGCACCGAGATTGGTGGAGCGCCATCTGTTATGTCCCGGCTCGTGGTCGTCCTCACTGCCATAAACCGTATTGGCAATGGTGGGATGCGTAACGAAGAACACGTATTTATCCGGCTCCTTCGAGGTTATCTCGGCAAGAGTTTCGTCTATCCACTCAAGCACCTTTTCGTCAAAATGACCGTAGACGGGAGTGGTAAGCGGCTCCGCTATTATAAAATGATAGCCATTTATTACCGAGTGGCGGTAACCCTTTTCAAGATCGCTTTCCACGTCCATTGCAAAATACTCAGCACCGAGATAGGTGTCGCGCAACGCGGGAAGCTTAGAAAGCTCGCTTCTCGTATCGTGGTTGCCCGTTGTTACGAGCACGTTGGTGCCAAACGAGGAATTATCAAATTCCTTTACTATCGTTGCAAAGCGGTTTATCTCCGAATCTGCGGTCTTATCGCCCTTTGAATTGTTGCTTATCATATCGCCCGCAACAACAACGGCGTCAAGTCCGTCCTTATCGCTCTTCTTTGCAAATTCAAGAAGCCTATTGAGCGCATCGGTAAATTTGCCCTTGTTTGCGGCGTTTTTTACGTCGATATGCACGTCGGATATTGCGGCAAAGGAG
The DNA here is from genome assembly GCA_045539485.1 of Eubacteriales bacterium. Classification (GTDB taxonomy): domain Bacteria; phylum Bacillota; class Clostridia; order Oscillospirales; family CAG-272; genus RUG12395. Next base: position 14,428 of record JAZQFL010000152.1, on the reverse strand, counting down.
AACGCTATATCGTTTTCGTCAAATTCCGTCGAACGAGCTACCACGGGCTCGGTTACGGGTTCGGTTACGGGTTCGGTTACGGGGGCATCCGTTACGGGCGCATCGGTCTTGGGCGCATCGGTAAGTACGGGGGTATCTCCGCAGGCTGCAAGCGCACCCATACACATCATCATTGCAAGCATAATACAAAATACTCTTTTCATATTCTCCTCACTGTCTGAACCCTACTGGCTTAGAGGTGTATTTTTTTATTTCCGCAAGTGCCTTTTCGTTTTCCGCGCGCGGCGCGGGGACAGTATCGGAGAGCGCATATTCCTTTCCGAGCTCGGTGTATTTTGAAACACCGAGGCGGTGGTAAGGAAGAAGCTCCACAGCCTTTACGGGGATCTTTTCGGTAAGCTCTCCGAGTGCGCGGTAAAACTCCGTGTTCATATTCACATCGGGTATAAGCGGTACACGCACTACCGTTTCCGTGACGGCTGTTGCACGCTTAAGATTTTCAAGGATAAGGGTATTGCCCTTGCCCGTGTGTTTTTCGTGCAATGCGTTATCAAGGAGCTTGATATCGAAATACACGCGTTTTGCCCTTGCGGCTATCTTCGCAAACGTTTCGCCGTCCGCATAACCGCAGGTCTCTATCATTACGCTGATATTCTCTTTTTCAAGGCGGTCTGTAAGCGCAATAACAAATTCTCCGTGTGCGGTGACCTCACCGCCCGAAAGAGTCACTCCGCCGTTTGAATCGCTGTAATAATCCTTATCCTTGAGAATTATCTCCATGACCTCATCCACGGTGTAGCTTTTACCCGCGACCTTAATTTTATCAAAGGCACAGAGGCTTTCGCAATGCGCGCAGTGTCCGCATTTTGCTTCATCGGCAACAACTCTGCCGTTTTTAAAGGAAAGGACTCCGCGCTCGCATTTATCAATGCATCTGAGGCAATCGCCGCATCCGTCCCAAGGCTTTATAAGCAGCTGCGGAGCAAAGCTTTGGCTTTCGGGATTACAGCACCACTTGCAACGAAGCGGACAGCCCTTAAAAAACACCGTGGTACGTATACCTTCGCCGTCAAAGAGGCAGAAGCGCTGAATATCAAAGATATTTGCGGTGATCTCGTTTACCATTTTGCGCCTCCCGACTCCTGACACGTACGCTCGATTATGTCGTCCTGCAGGGCTTTTTCTATCGTGGTAAACAGCACGGAAAATCCCGCAACGCGCACCATAAGTGTAGGATATTTTTCGGGATGCACCTGTGCATCGCGAAGCATATCCGCATCAAAGACGTTGAACTGAATATGCTGACCGCCGTGCTTGAAATACGTACGTACAAGGTCCGCTATCTTTTCCTTGTTTTCATCAGTAAGGAAGTTGGGAGTAAGGCGCAAATTAAGCAGGCTGGAGCCAAGCATCTTTGAAGGGGTAAGCTTAACAACGGAGTTTAGAAGCGCGGTAGCACCGAGCTTATCTCTGCCGTGACCCGCGGAAACACCGCCGTCGGCAAGATTGTCAAACGCTTTTCTGCCGTCGGGAGTTGCGCCCGTGTGCTTTGCAAACAGCACGTTTGATGCAATGGTATAAAGTGCAAGGCGGTATTTGCCTCCGCGCGGGCTTTCATACTTATTTACCTCGTCGTAAAGGAAATCAACAAGGTCCTTACCGATAAGGTCTACGGAATCGTCATCGTTTCCGTACTTTACAGACTTGTTCTGCAGGAGATTACGCAGATATTCCTCGCCCTCGAAGTTATTAAGAAGCGCTTCCTTCAGCTTTTTAAAGCTTACGGTCTTTTCATCGTAAACAAACTTCTTAACGGCGATCATCGCGTCGATAACATTAGGCACCGCAACCATCTGCAGGGTGGTGGAATTATTCTTTGCACCGCCGTTTAAGTTATCTCTTCCCTTTTCCGCACAGCCCTTGATAAACGCAGAGGTAAAAGGAGTGGGAACGTATTTTCCGTGGATGGCATCAAGGATATCGTCGCCCGACACGTGCAGACGGAGATAGTAGGCAAGCTGAGTTTTGAACGCGTTATAAAATTCGTCAAAGCTCATTTTTTCGACATTGCCCGTTTTAAAGGGAAATTCCCTCTTCGACACGGGGTCAAAGCCGTCAAAGAGCGTCAGCTCCAAAACCTTTGCCACGTTGAGAAATCCGCCCGTAAGCCAAGGCTCTACGTTGCCGTTGCCCGTAGTCTCCGAACAGCCGACGATGGCATAATCGTTTGCCTCTTTTTCGTTATAGCCCATTGCAAGCATATTGCCGATAAGGGTCTTATCGTTGAACATTGCGGGCATACCGCCGCCGATACGCACGGTATCAAGCGCCGAGAGCAGGAATTTTTTATCCGCCTTTTCGTTCCAGCGAATAGAAAGCGAGGGCTGTGGCAGAGCTATCTGACGGGTTGCCTCAAGACAGAGGTAGGAGAGGTCATTTACGGCTGCGTTACCGTCCTCGTCTATACCGCCGACGATAAGATTCTGGAACATCGGGTAGCCGCCGAAAGCGATGGTGCTTACCTTATCCCTTATCTTATTGAGCTCAAAGAACTTGAGCCAGAGGAAATGAAGAGTTTCCTCAAGCTGCTCGCGCGTTTTGCCGTTTTTGAGATCACTTTCGTAGAAGCGGTACATATATTGGTCAAAACGGCCGGGGGACATACTGTGTCCGCTTGATTCAAGATGCAGGGCAAGGTGGATGATCCAAAAGGACTGCACCGCCTCAAAGAATGTTTCCGCAGGCTCATACGGCACCTTATCAAGCACCCTCGCTATCTCCAGAAGCTCCGCACGGCGCGCTTCATTTGTTTCGGCTTTCGCAAGTTCGGAAGCAAGCGCGGAATAACGCTTTGCATAAGCAACGACCGCATTGAGCGTAATTTCAAGCGCGTCGTAATAATCCGCATTTTCCTCGGTGCGGTGCTTCATTGCGTTCTCAATAACGCCCTTGATACCGTTATCAAGGAAGGAGCGGTAATCTATAACAAGGTGGCCGACGCCCGAGCGCATGGAGGTGAGAATATACACAAGAGATGCGGCGGCATCCTTCTGCTCGCCCGACATTTCAAGGGAAGCGTAATGCGCTACCGTTTTATCCTGCCAGTAAGGATATATCTCCCTGAGGCTCGCCTTTGCCTCCTCGGAGATTATAAACCTATCCGTATTTCTGTCGGCAAGACCGTCCATTTCGTTGATGAGGAAGGTCATATCGTATTCGGGGAACACCTGACAGCCGCGTGCCTTTCCGCTGAGCGCACCGACTATCATCTCCATTTCGCCTATGTGGATATCTATGTTCTCCATAATATCCTTAAAGGCAATGGCGCGGCGCAGGATATAGGGCATTCCCTCGGTTTTTTTGTAGCTCTTTGTAATTATCTCCGCGCGGGTGGAAAACACCTCGGGCGGGAAGGAGCATATAAAGTCTTTTAAGCTTTTTATTCTTTCAGTAATCATATTCAAAAAAGGGTAAAAAGGGGTAGACGACAATTAAGCAAACCATAATCCGTTCAAATTTAACGGTCTTACGGTAACGCTTATCCGTTACCCCTTTTTATATTTCCTTATACGTTTTCCATTGCTTTCTTCTTTTGGGCTAATTCATACGCAACCTCAATACAGATCTGCTCCTGACCCTCGGTGCATCCGCGCAAACCGATGGTCTTGATGATGTCTCTGGGGTCTACGCCGTACTTTTCTCCCGCACGTCTTGCAAACAGCAGGAAGCTGGAGTAAACACCGTAGCCGAGCATTATCTGGTCGCTTGTAAGCTCCTGAGGTCTGGGCATAATGGGCTTGAGATATTTATCACCGACGTCCATAGCCTTGTAAAGGTCAACATTGGTCTTGTAGCCCTTTCTTTCAAGCGCAAGAACAAACGGCTCGATGGGGCAGTTACCTGCGCCCGCGCCGAAGCCCTTAAGGCAGGCGTCAATATACGTACAGCCCGCATCAACCGCCGCAAGGGAGTTTGCAACCGCAAGCTGCATATTGTTATGTGCGTGGAAGCCTATCGGAACGTCAACGCGCTTGCATACCTCAAATACGCGCTCGTAAACCTCCTCGGGAAGGGCGGATCCGCCTCCGTCAAGCAGGTAGATCACCTCAGCGCCGAGCTTCTCAGACTGCTGAGCATAGAATATGGTCTCCTCTACGGAGAGGAACTTTGCAAGAGGAAGAACGGCCCAAGGGGTAAGACCCATTTCCTTTGCCATACCGATGTGCTGACGTGCGATATCGCACTCGGACATCTGGGTTGCAAATCTTGCAACGCTGACGCCGTTCTCCACAGCCATCTTAAGATCGTATCTGGTTCCGATACCGGGAAGGGTGATAACGCAGAGCTTTGCGTTGTGAACAACGGGATTGACCGCCTTCATATACTCCTCGTCGGTAGCGGCACCGAAGCCGTACTGAATGGAGGAACCGCCAACGCCGTTACCGTGGCCGAACTCTATGTAGTCAACACCGATAGTATCTATCTGCGCTGCAAGATCAGCCATCTGCTGAGCGGTGAACTGATGGCTCATTGCGTGAGAGCCGTCGCGCAGGGTAAGGTCAACTATATTGATCTTTTTCATTAGTTTGCGCCTCCTTCTTTAAGAAGAGCCTCTGCAATTCCCTCGCCGACAGCGAGCGCCGCACTGGTCTCTATATCAAGGTTTCCGCTGTACTTGGGCAGGTGGTCGCCCGCGCCCTCGATCTCTATCATAGTGGTTACCTTGTTTCCGTCAACCGTTGGCGGGATCTTGAGGCGGTATCCGGGTACGTACTGCTGTACCCTTGCAACCATATCGTTAACTGCCTTGGTGATCTTCGCTTCGTCGGGATCGTCAACGAGGCAGTAGATGGTGTTGCTCATCATAATGGGAGGCTTTGAGGGGTTGAGCAGAATGATAGCCTTGGACTTCTTGGCTCTGCCGACCTCACGGAGCGCCCTTGCGGTGGTAATGGTAAACTCGTCTATGCTGTCGCGTGTACCGGGGCCTGCGCTCTCGCGTGCGATGCAGGCAACGATCTCCGCATACTCAACGTTGCAGACTTCACTTAATGCATAAACTATCGGAATAGTAGCCTGACCGCCGCAGGTGATAAGGTTGAGGTTGGGCTCGTTCTTGTATTCCTGAAGGTTAACGGGCGGACAAACGTAGGGACCTACAGCCGCGGGAGTTAGGTCGATAGCTATCATACCCGCCTCTTTAAGCTTGGGGGCGTGCACCATATGAGCGCTTGCCAGCGTCGCATCAAATACTATCTTGATGTCCTTGTGCTTGATAAGCTCGTCGATTCCCTTGTTGGTGGTGGGGATTCCTGCCTCCTCGGCAACGTGAAGGTGCTTGGAGCCTTCGTTACCGACCATAAGCGCAAGCTCCATATTCTTGCTTCTCTTAATGATCTTTTTCATCAGGTCAAGTCCGATGTTGCCGGGACCGATGATGGCTACGGGGATCTTCTTATCCATTTTATCCTCCTTATTTGTTTAGAATGCAATTTTTGCATTGTAATGTTTTCTTTGTGTATATTCTACAACACAAATTACGGGGATTGAAGAACAATTATTGACTATTACTGTACATTTATTGTCATTCGTATTGTTTTACCGCCCGATTCAAGAGAGCAAGATACTCGTCAATTACCCCTTCGGGGCTCATTATACGGATATCCGAACCGAAAGTCGCGACCCACGAGAGAAACACGGGGCTGACGGTTACCTTTACAACGATATCAAAATGCTCGCTGTCCGCATTAAAGAAGGCGGTCTCCTTGCCGAAGCGGTCTACCATTACGTTTGCAAGGCTGTTGTGACAGCGCAGCCTTACCGTCTCTTCCCTTCCGCCGTACATACCGAAGGTCTGCTTTGAGTAAAGCGCTGTGTCAACACCCGCAAGCTCCTCGCCGCCCTCACGCGGCTCGCTTGATACATGCATCTCCACCATTCGGTCAACACGGTAATGCTTTTTTTGTCCGCTTTTCGAATCGTATGCTATGAGATAGTAATTCTCGTCGTCCCACATCAGCGCCCACGGGCTTACCGTGTAGACTTGCCCGCCGTGGCGCAGTACCTTTTCCTTTTTTTCGTTCCAATCGAAGTATTTAAAGCTTATCTTTTTATCGTCTATCATTGCTCCGTGAATGTAGTCAACGGAATAATAGATGCTTTCGTTCATTGTTTTTATGCGGTTGGAAACGTATACCTGGCGCCTTAACTGCTGAGCCTGTTTTTTGCCCGCAAGGGACTCTAACTTATTTATCAGCTCCTCGCTTTTTTTGCGGGTAATGAATTTTGAAGCCTGCACCGCATCCACAAGCAGCTTTAATTCCGCAAGCTCAAACTCGCGGCTGATAAGGTGGTAAGTGACCGTATTGCCGGCACCCTTGCGCTTTTCTATATCCATTCCGTAGTCGGAAAGCGTTTCTATATCACTGTAAATACCCTTGCGCTCGGCTTCAATACCCATCTCGCCGAGGGCGGATATTATCTCCGCTACGGTCAGTCCGTTTCTTTCGTCCGTTTCCTCATAAAGCAGGCTCATTATGTACAGCAGCTTATATTTCTGTTTCGGATTTTTGGGCATCATCTTACCTCCGTGCGCTGGTAGGCAAGCCTTTCGTCTCCGCTTGCAAGGTAGATAATACCGCAGTATTCAAAGCCGTTTTTTGCGAGTGCCTTTTGCATCGGAATATTATCGCGGTGGGTATCTATCTTCAGGTTTTTGCATTTTTCATAGCACCAATCGAAGCAAAAAGCCGCAACGTGCCTGCCGTGCGCGTTTTCCGATACGGCAATGCGGTGTATAACACCGTAGCTTTCGGTATTCTTCCACGCGCCCTCATATATTTTTGCATAGGTCGGGTCGTCACCGAAAAAGTAGCAGAAAACGCCGAGCATCTCGTCTTCGTCGACACACAGATAAAGGCGCCCGTCTTCTATATCACCGTTTATTACATCGGTATTAGGATAACCGTTTATCCATTGGTGCATATTTCCGCTTTCCCGCATAAAGCGCCGCGCTGAAGCATAAATCGCCTCTATATCACCAATGTGCTTATTTTCCGCTTTTATTATCTGCATACTTTCACCGCCCTTCGCTTCGATTCTAACATATATGTGTAAAAAATTCAAGAAAAAAACGGCGGCACCAAGGCACCGCCGTCGTTCATTAAGATATTATCTTTTTTATCTCCGCCGCAAGATGCTCTGCTATCGTTCGGTGGCCGGGGCGGAGGGGGTGGAGAGGCTCAACGGGAACCCAACCCGTTGAATCGATGAAGTGAATATTTTCGCCGTTTTCGGCATTGTATTCGCCGATAAATCTGCCGAGGCGCTCATGAAACGCTCCGCAGAATGCGGAAAGCGAGATGATAACCGCATCGGGGTTATGCTTACGGAGAAGCTTCAGCATATCGCCGTACCTTGCGATATATTCATCCTCCGTGTGGATACGGTCATTTGCGCCGTGGTTCAGTACGATGATATCGCAGGAATGTGTTATGGGCGAGCCCTCGTAATTAAAGGGGTAGGATATAGTTGCCGCAGGCACTCTGCCCTTGCCGGGGCGTGTAAGACCTACAGCACCGAAGCCGCAAATATAAGGGCGCATATCAAGCAGCTCCGCGGTAAGCCACGCATAGGTTGCCGTTGCATCGTCCTGAAATGCGCGGTTGTGCTCATCTATATCGCAGGCAGGCGCCTTTGCGTAATCAATATCCACAAGCACACCCTCGGTAATGGAATCGCCTACAAATTCTATGGTTTTGCGCGTGTCGGGCGAAAGAGCTCCGCTCTCTGCGGCCGCATAACCGCAAAGAGCGAGTGCGTTATGTATCGGCAAGCGCCAACGGCTCAGTGCCTCGGTGCTTGATTTGTACACGACCTTGCACACGTGCTCGCCTTCGGGCGCAAACACACGCAGTCTGCGGTCAAGGGACGTCTCCTGTATCGCACCGCCGTCTGTCTGTATAAGAAGGTGGGGGTAGGGATGCTCGTTTGCTTCAAGATCGAACACAAGCTCTAAGATGCTTCCCTTCCACGCTATCTCAAAATACGCACCGGGATTTGTGGTGATCGCACATCTGTCGCTTCGCGTATCCCATCTGCCCGTAAGACGGACAGACGGGTCGCGGTATGAGAAAAACTCCTGCATTTATTTGCCCTCGGAAAGCAGCTGATCAACAGCCTTCTTCATTACCTCGGCAAGCTTAACGTAGCCCGCGTTGTTGGGGTGGAGCTTGTCCTGATAATACTGAGTGGTGCCGTAGGGCTTATACTCCGTGTTTGCATCGTAAAGCACAACGAAATCCTTAAATTCCTCTGCCATCTGCTTCTGCACGGGAATTATGTAATTATCTACCTGCTGAGTTCTCTCGACCTTATCCCAACGGTAGAGTGCGGTGGTCATAATAATCGTTGCATCGGGGAAGCGCTTGTGCATATCCTTGAGCATAGCGCGGTAATATGTAATAAAATCATTCTTGCCGCTCGGCATAAGAGACGCATTGTTGGTGCCGAGCGCAAGCACGATGATATCGGGATCAAACTGGATAAGCGCGTTATAAACGCAGGAATTGAGGTATCTGTTATAATTGGAGCCTACGTAGGAGCCGGGGTAGCCGAAGTTACCGACGACCGCATCGGTGCCGTAAAGCTTCTGCATCTGGGTGGGGTAGAAGAAGTTTTCCTTTGCGTAGGTGTATCCGCTGACTGCGGTATCCTTTGCGCAGGTACCGAAGGTGATACTGTCGCCGCAGCAAGCAATTCTAATGGGACGCTCGTAATTTGTTGCGGAGGAATTCACGGTATCAAAGCAAGCGGCCTTTGAAGTATCGATCACGGTTGCGGCAGTTTTTCCTATCATACCGAACGCGCTGTAGGTCACGTTATCGCCAAACTCGCCGCCTGTAATATTAAGGGTGTAGCTTCCGTATGCGGAGGTGTCACCGGGAATCTGAAGCGCGTTTATAACGCTTGCGCCCTCTCCCTTGAAGTTACCGCCGCTTACGTTTATCGTTATGTCCGCCTCAAAACGTACGTCCTTGCCAAACTGCGTACCGTCGGTACCCTTTTTTGCCGTGTCACCGGTAAAGTTGTAATATCTGCCGATCTTACCGGTACCGTATACGGGGCAATTTATCATACCGCCGGTGATGTTCAGGGTAACGGTACCCTTAGAGTAGTTATGTCCCGTAGCGGCAATACCGAGTCCCTCGATATCGTCTGCCTTTGCCTTGGAATTAAACTGAGCGGTGCCGCCGATATTTATCACCGCATTGCCCTTATAAGTACCGACGGGGGAGAAATATCCCTCGCGGAAGTTACCGCCGATAAACGAATTCCACTTACCGGAATTGATATTAACGGTAACGTCACCCTCGTAAGTAAAGAGGCTTGCCTTATACGTGGGATCTTCCTTTATTGAAATATTGGAGACATTGTAACCGAGAACGAAGTTTACGTTCTTTGTGGAAGTATTTACAACGTCTACGTTATCGCCCACGGTTACGTTATGGAAGTTAAAGCAGAGATTGGATGTAGTGCCGGTAGAACGGATATTGATATTTTCGAGCACGGTGTCGCAGTTAAAGGAAAACACGTATCCTATGCGGAATGCCGCGCCGTTCTTTTCCATATAGTTTACACCGTTATGAACGGAGGTAAACGTAACGGTTCCGTCATACTTCGGGAGCTCTGTTTCAAGACCTGCCTTTACGGAATTTACGATAACTATCTTGTTTCTGTCATCACTGAGAAGCTTGAAAGCAGCTTCGTATGTAGCAACAGCTGTAGCCTCGGTAAGACCGTCGTTTTCATCTTTTCCGTTTGATCCGTCAATGTAGATAACTACCTCGGGCGGAGGGGGTGCCTCGGTAACGGGTACTGTGGTATCCGTACAAGCATCGGAGGTTACGTCCCCTGCCGTAGAAGCTTCACCGCAAGCGGCAAGCGACACAAGCGTTAAAGCAGCCAACATAATTGCAAAAATCCTTTTCATCTTTTTTTCCTCTTTTGTGTGAAATGATAGCCGAAGAGAGCCGAACTCGATAGGTCTTTGCGGGCAAAAATTCGCTCCGCCTTCGGCAAAAACTCTTGTGATATCCATATATCACCTCAACTTTTTTCCTTCGTCGGAACAAACTTTTGCTCCGCAAATACTGCTACGCACCTATCTCCTAATTATTTTTTAGCAGATTTTGTCGGAGCGAAGCGCCGTAAAGTAAGACTTTACAAGATTCGATACGGCGAAAGATGCAAAAAATTATAGGAGAGAGGCTGTCGAGTTCGGCTCTCTTCGGCTATACTGAAAGTTTCAAATATGATATCCGTTACGCTTATTTTACAAAGCATTCAAAAGCATGTCAAGCATAAAAATGTAGTAATTGGTTGAAAATATGTAGATGAACGGCGTTTTGGCGCGCAAGCCGTTCGGTTTTCTTCGGCTATAACCTTCCAAGCCTTTGCACGGCATCGCCCGCACAGATAAGCCTGCAGTGCTCGCGTACATATGCTTCGGCAAAAGAAAAATCCGCTTTTTCGCCATAGCCTCCCGCACCCCCGCCGTTTGCGATAAGATATGCCCCGTCTATCCCTATGTAAGCATCCGCTCGGATGCCCTTATCCATCGTGCGGCAAGCGGCAATAAGCGAGCCGGCGGAGGAAAAGCGAAGTACCGCCGACTCTGCGGCACCTTCGCGGATTCCGAGGCGGCTGATTATCATATCACATCCGCCGCCGCGCGCACGGATAAGACGGATAAAGACCCGTTCTCCGCAGTAATCCACGCCCGACTCGTTTTTCACCGCCTCGAGTATCTTTTTTACAGTTCCTCTTGGTGCACAGCACTCTCCCTCCGACACAGATATCTCAAGCCCGTATTTTTCAAGCTCCGATTCGCTGAATGCCACCTTCACGTTATTTGCACTTATCCTTATTACGTTCATACCTTCACCACACGTCTGGATATTACTTGATATTATCATTATATCTCGGCGCGGATTTTTTGCCACAGGGAAGACGGCTCGTAGGGCGGTGCCTTGGTGCCGCCGTTAATCGCGCTTCAGCGTTCTGAAAAACAAACGCTTTAATTTCTTTCCGTCAAACGGTATAAGCGGGTAGAGATAAAAGCGAGTGCCTGCCACCGTTTTGTTTGTTAAAAGCATCAGTATAATAAGTCCGACCCCGCCGAAAAAGCCCCAGAAGCCGAAAACAGCGGAAAGTATCACAAGCATTATACGCAAGAACTTAAAAGCAAATCCAAGCTCAACTCCGGGTTGAGCAAAGCTTACCACGGAAACGAATGCCATATAAAGTATCACCTCGGGTATCATCCAACCGACGTCCACGGCAAAATCTCCGAGTATCAGTCCTGCGATCGCAGAAAGCGAGCCCGCAAGCAGAGAGGGCGTGTTAAGTGATGCAAGCTTCAGCGCATCGATAATGAAATCCGCCAAAAGAAGCTGTGCGGTGATAGGAAGCTTTGCCTCCGATGACGGAATAAGAAAATCAAGCCAAGCGGGAATGAGTTCGGGATTCTTCACAAGCAGCAGCCACAGCGGCGTAAAGAACACGGTAAGCAGAAATGCAATATGGCGGATGATGCGCAGATAGCATCCCGTAAGCGGCGGGAGGGCATAATCGTCCGTTTCCTGCATGAAATCAAATACAGATGTCGGCAGTATCATTGCAGAGGGCGAGGTATCGCAAAAAATAAGCACGTTGCCCTCAAGAAGCTGTGCCGCCGCCGTATCGGGGCGCTCGGTATATCTTACCTTGGGGAAGGGGTTATACCAGCGTCTTTTTACCAGCACCTCGGCAAGGCTCTGCTGACCCATTGCAAGGGCATCGCAGTCCGCATTTCGGAGCATATCCTTTATTTTTGCGGTAAATAACGGATCTGCCCGACCCTCCATATATGCTACGCAAATGTCGGTCTTTCCCGCCCTGCCGACCGACGTATAGGAAAAGGTCAGAGCAGGATCTCTTATCCTGCGGCGGACAAGCGCGGTGTTGAAGATCAGCGTTTCAACAAAGCCGTCGTGCGCGCCCTGAAGTACCTTGTCCGTTTCGGGCTCCGAGGTGGGGCGTGCGGGATAAGTGCGTGCGTCAACTATAATACCGATACCGCCAAACGAGCTTCCGAGTATAACGGCGGCACCCGAAAGCACGGCACGGCACAGCTCGTCCGCATATGAGTTTACGTCCGCCTCCACGTACGGAACGTGCCTGCGCACGAATTCCTCAGCCCCGCACAGCTTATCCTTAACGGTATAAAAATGCTGGATGAGTCTGAGGAGGGTATCGTCCTTTATAAGCCCGTCAACGTAATAAAGGGTAAGCTCGCCGCATGATAGCGTTACCGTCTTTTTTATGATATCAAAGCTTACACCGACCCTCAGCATTCCGCTCATCAGCTCTGTGTTTTTGCGGTAATCCTCGCACAGCACCGCATTTTCCGCCATTTTTCCACCTCTTTTTGCTTTTTCTGTTTGATATATATCTATTGCTATATTTTATATACCGTATTTCTAAATTGTGTTAATCGTTTATTATATAAGATATATTTCTTCAATAATCCCCGTTTTCGGTCGTTTTTACGTGTTTTTTGCCCTCGCCGGCCATTTTCCTGAGGCATGAGAGCGCATCGCCGATGCCGCCTATCTCATCTATAAGGCCAATGCTTACGGCAAGCTTTCCGTCAATGATACTGCCCACGTCGTTTGCCATTTCATCGGTATTCATCATCATTCGTCTGAGCTCCGCCTTATCGGCATTACTGTGCGCGGAAAGAAAATCGAGTATCCTTTCCTGCATCCGCTCAAAATAATAAAAGCTCTGCGGTACACCGATGACCGTTCCGCTTGAGCGCACGGGATGAATCGTCATCGTTGCGCTTTCCACTATAAAGGAACGGTCCGCGCACACGGCAAGGGGTATTCCTATGCTGTGACCTCCCCCAAGCACAAGGGAGACCGTCGGCTTTGTAAGCGATGCTATCATCTCCGCAATGGCAAGCCCCGCCTCCACGTCTCCTCCCATGGTATTTAACACGATAAGAACTCCCTCTACCTCGCTGTCCTGCTCTATTGACACAAGCATCGGTATAAGATGCTCGTACTTTGTCGCTTTCTGGGAGCTGTCGAGAATATAATGCCCCTCTACCTGGCCGATAACTGTGATGCACGCAAAGCGCTTATCGGTCACAGAGCCGAATTTTTCCGTTTCCGCATCCGTATTTTTCTCGGTTCCCTGCTCTTTTTCTTCAGTATTCTTTTCTTCTTCCATCACAAGCTCCTCCGTTTTTTCGGTAGTATATCCAAACTCATTTTTATCATACGCGAAACTTTCGGGTGAAATATTTTTCACCCGCTTGTGGAATACTGCAGAAAAACGCTGCAAGGAGATAATTATGGATATTTTTAAGCTTTCAAAGGATATTTCGGACGAGCTTATCATACACAGACGTACGGTACACGCATTTGCGGAAACGGGCTTCGATACCCCGAAAACGCTTGGGTATATTGAGACGGTATTAAAGAAAAACGGCATGGAACCCCGCCCGTGCGGCGGGGGTATCATAGCCGATATAGATGGCATTGGATCGGAGAAGATCATCCTCCGCGCGGATATGGATGCGCTTCCCATACGTGAGGAAAGCGCGCTTCCCTTCTCCGCAAATAACGGATGCGGGCATCTGTGCGGGCACGATATGCACACCGCGATGCTGCTTGGCGCCGCAAGCATAATTGCAAAAAACAGAAGCCGCTTAACACGCGGCATCAGGCTTGTTTTTCAGCCTGCCGAAGAAATACTATCGGGCGCAAAACGTATGATCGAATGCGGTGCGGCGGAGAACATCAGCGCCGCGTACGGCATGCACGTTTTGCCCTCTGTGCCCTTTAAATGCGGAACGTTAATTCTCCCGCCCGCAGGCGCCGTTGCTCCCTACGCGGAAATTTTCCGCATTACAGTGCAGGGCAGAGAAAGCCACGGCGCCGCACCGCACAGAGGGCGCGATGCACTTCTCTGCGGCGCGCACATTCTCTGTGCGCTCGAAACGCTTATATCCCGCGAAAGCGATCCGCAGAGCCCCTCCTGCCTTACGGTTGGCAGTATGCACGCGGGAGAGGCGGCAAACGCAATAAGCGGCACGGCGGTAATGGAGGGCTCTCTGCGCGCGTTTGCGGGTGAACACACAAAATACCTCTCGAGCCGAATGCGCGAGATAGCCGAGTGTACCGCAAAGGCATGCGGATGCGTTGCGGTAACGGAAACTCTTTCCTCCTGCCCCGCGCTTACAAACGATGCAGGTCTGCTTGCACGTGCAACAGCGCTTTTTGGGCGCACTCTGCCGCTTGTTTGTGAGGGGGGTGAGGCAAAAATGCAGAAAAGCATCGGCGGAAGCGAGGATTTTGCATATTTTTCCGATAAGCTG
>JAZQFL010000151.1:0-5515 GCA_045539485.1 Eubacteriales bacterium | reverse complement strand
TCCGCCCGTAAAGGCTGTTTTTCCGTCTATAACGGCTATCTTGCGGTGGTCGCGGTAATTGTAATGGGTAGATACGAAAGGTGTAAGGGGAGAAAATGCCCTGCATTCTATCCCAAGCTTTTTCATACGCGATGCGTAGTCGGCTGTAAGGGTGGTAAACTGGCAGGTGCCGTCGTACATTACGCGCACCTCAACGCCCTCGCTTGCCTTGCGGGAGAGTATATCAAGTATACCGCCCCACATCTCACCCTCGCCTATTATGAAATACTCAAGAAAGATGAACCGCTCAGCGCCCTCAAGCGCCTCTGTAAGCGCCTTATACTTCTCTTCTCCGCCCGAATAATACGTGACCTCCGAATCGTTATACGCGGCAAAACCGCAGGTGTTTTTCAGATATCCCGCAACGGGGGCATTATATTCTATAGTTTTGCATTCATCCGCACCGAACGCTTCAAGCTGTTTACCCGTCTCGCCGAGCAGCTTTGCCGCACGCTTTCTGAGTGTGCGGTTTCCGATCTCGCTTCTTGTATAAAGAAAGAGCAATGCATTCATCACGGGCATCAGCATTATCATAACGAGCCACGTTATCTTTGCGGAGGGATCCATATTGCTGTTAAGAAGAAAAAGCACCACAACAGCGGTAATTACCGCCGTTGAGCCGAGGTAAAAGTGCATATATTCCTCAAGGCGGACAATTGTAAGTATCAGAACGGCGGCCTGTAAAAGAAACAGCAAGCTGATTATTCCGAGACGGCTGAAAACGACCCGCAAGACCCCGCGCCTGCCGTGCTTCAAAAGACGCATGCCCGTGCCCGTATCTCTTTTTTCCTTCACTGCCATCGCTCCTTTCCCTTTGATTTTGAAATTCTTCCGTATTATATATTATATTATTCGGCTGACGTTATGTCAATAAGACCGCAATACAAGTTTTGCCGTTTTTTCTTCCGAAAGGTATTGACAAACAGGGTATGGAACACTATAATAACTTTATTGTGCTAAAGCGCTAAAGCGAAATGCGGAGGTAGATATGGAAAAACTGCATACCGAAGAGGTCGACTGTCTGTTTGAGGCGATACTCTCCTTAAAAAGCATCGATGAATGCTATAAGTTTTTTGAGGATATATGTACCGTAAAGGAGATACTTGATATCTCGCAAAGGCTTAAAGCGGCAAAAATGCTGAAAAACGGCGCAAACTACATGGACATCAGCAAAGAAACGGGTATGAGCACCGCAACTATCAGCCGCGTCAGCAAATGCCTTGAATACGGCGGCGGCGGTTACGCAATGATAATCGACCGCGTAAGCGAAAGCAAAGAAGACTGAATTATGAACAGAGATATTTTAAAGAATGATGAAATGGCGGTCTATTCACTCCGCTCGCTCTTCCGTAAGTACGGTTATCTGCCGTTTAAAATGAGCAAGTTTGAGGAATACGACCTATACGTTAAAAACAAGGATTTCCTTATAAGCGACAAGGTAATAACCTTCAGCGATACAAACGGCAAGCTGATGGCTTTAAAGCCCGACGTTACCCTTTCAATAATTAAAAACTGCGAGGACGAGGCAGGCTGCAAGCAGAAGGTATATTATAACGAAAACGTTTACCGCGTTTCGGGAAGCACGCATCAGTTTAAGGAGCTTATGCAGGCGGGCGTGGAGTGTATCGGAGATATCGACACTTACGACACGGTCGAGGTCATCTCCCTTGCCGCAAAAAGCCTTGAGCTCATCTCCCCCGATTACGTTCTGGAAATATGCCACCTCGGAATACTTGAAGCCATGCTTGATGCCTGCACGGATGACGGAAAGCTTAAGAGCGAGATGACCGCCCTGATAAAGGAAAAGAACGTGCACGACCTGAGAAGGCTGTGCGAGAGAAGCACGGTTGGCAAGAAGCAAACAGACGATCTTTGCACACTTGCGGGTCTTTACGGCGATATGCGCTCCGTGATCGAACGTCTGCGCCCGCTATGCTCCGCAGACAAGGCAAGGGAGGCGTTAAACGAGCTCGAAGAGCTTTGCTCACAGCTTGAAAATGCGGCGCTTGACAAGAAGATACGCTTTGATTTTTCCGTAGTAAACGATATGAATTACTACAACGGAACCGTGTTCTGCGGTTTTGTTTCGGGGATCTGCGAAAGCGTGCTTGCGGGCGGAAGATATGACAGACTGCTCTCCCGTATGGGCAGAAAAGCAGGTGCTATCGGCTTTGCGATATATCTTGACCTGCTTGAAGAGCTTGACAGAAACACAAACACCTTAGACGTTGACGTGCTTGTGCTTTATGATGAAGAGGGCACAAAGGAAGCTCATCTTGCTGTAAACGCACTTATAGCCGAGGGAAAGAGCGTAAGCGCACAAAAGTCGATACCCGCAAAACTGCGCTTCGGCAGTATAAAGGACCTGAGAAAGGGGGCAAAGTGATGCTTAATATCGCACTCCCCAAGGGCAGGCTCGGCGAAAAGGTGTACGCAATGTTTGCAAAGGCGGGCTACGAATGCCCCGCAATTTTAGAAAACAGCCGAAAGCTCATTTTCGAAAATACAAAAAAGCAGGTACGTTACTTCTGGGTAAAGCCCTCCGACGTTTCCATTTACGTTGAACGCGGTGCCGCAGATATCGGAATTGCGGGCAAGGACATCCTTTGCGAATACACGCCCGAGATATACGAGCTGCTTGACCTTAATATCGGCAAATGCCGAATGGCTGTAGCCGCCAAAAAGGGCTTTTACGACGACGGACAGCGCACTTTGCGCGTTGCAACCAAATTTACCAACATAGCGGCAAAATATTACGCAGACAAGTGCCGCGATATAGATATCATAAAGCTTAACGGCTCTATTGAGATCGCCCCGATACTCGGGCTTTCCGACGTTATCGTGGATATTGTGGAAACGGGAACCACCTTAAAGGAAAACGACCTCGAGGTAACGGAAACGATACTACCGATAAGCGCACGCCTTATCGCAAACCGCGCCTCGTTTAAATTCAAGACCGCGCAGATAGAAGACGTGGTTGAAAAGCTGAAAGCACAGGTAAAATACGATGATTAAGATATACCGCTACGGCGAAGTAGCAAACAGCGAGATATTCGCACGCGACGATCTTTCCGCAAACGTAGAGAGCATCGTTGCCGATATAATAGCAAACGTAGTCAAAAACGGCGACAAGGCGCTTTATGAATACACGGAGCGCTTTGACAAGGCAAAGCTCACCTCCCTTGAGGTAAGCGAAGCGGAGATCGACGAGGCTGTAGCCTCCGTCCCCGCAGAATTCCTTGATATACTGCGCGAGGCGGCGGAAAACATCCGCAACTTCCACAAGCATCAGGTACGCAACAGCTTTATTATCAATGAGGGAAACGGAGTTATAACCGGTCAGAAGATCACCCCCATCGACAAAGCGGGACTTTACGTACCGGGCGGCACTGCCGCTTACCCCTCCACCGTGCTTATGGACAGCATCCCCGCGCAGATAGCGGGATGCGAGGAGATCGTTATGGTCACTCCCCCCTCTGCAGACGGAAAGGTTAATCCCGTTATCCTTGCGGCAGCAAAGATCGCAGGCGTTACCCGCATCTTTAAGGTGGGCGGTGCGCAGGCAATAGCCGCACTTGCATACGGCACGGAAAGCATACCGAAGGTAGATAAGATAGTCGGCCCGGGTAACGCATTCGTTGCAGAGGCAAAGAAGCAGGTATTCGGCAAGGTCAGCATCGATATGATTGCGGGTCCGAGTGAGATACTTGTTGTTGCGGATTCGGGAAGCAACGCAAAGCACGTTGCCGCTGACCTTTTATCCCAAGCTGAGCACGATAAAAACGCAAGCGCTGTGCTTGTAACGGACAGCATGGAGCTTGCAGAGGCTGTAAGCGCGGAGCTTGAAAGGCAGATACCGCTCCTTTCCCGTGCGGAGATAGCGCGTGCATCCATTGATAAAAACGGCAAGATAATCGTAGCATCCGACCTTTTGGTCGCTATCGACATCGCAAACGAGATAGCGCCCGAGCATCTTGAGCTTTGCGTGGACTCCCCCTTTGACTATCTTGACAAGGTAAAGCACGCGGGCTCCATATTTATGGGCAGATACTGCCCCGAGGCACTGGGTGATTATTTTGCGGGCCCGAACCACACCCTGCCCACAAGCGGCACGGCACGCTTCTCCTCCCCCCTCTCCGTTGACGATTTCGTGAAAAAATCTCAGTTCACCTATTATACGCGCGAAGCGCTTGAAAAGACCGCGGACAAGATAGCGTACTTTGCAAACAAGGAAGGACTTGACGCACACGCAAAAAGCGCTACCGTGCGTTTTGACAAAGAATGATATGAGCAGATTTTTCAGCCAAAAATTCGCATCCCTCGTTCCGTACACACCGGGCGAACAGCCGCGCGAAAGAAAATATATAAAGCTGAATACAAACGAATCCCCCTTTCCTCCCTCCCCCGGAGTTATCCGTGCGGTAATTGAGGAGGCAGGAATGCTTCAGCTTTATTCGGACCCCGAGGCAACCTTGCTTGTAGCAAGGCTTGCGGAATTATACGGGACCGAGCCCGATAGAATTATAGTAACCAACGGCTCGGACGAGGTGCTTGACTTTGCCTTTAACGCATTTTGCGATGAGGAGAACCCGATAGTATTCCCCGATATTACCTACGGCTTTTACAGCGTATTTGCAAAAAAGCTCGGCATTCCCTATGAGGAGATACCGCTTACCGAGGATTTCAGGGTAGATATAAACGACTATATCGGCATAAACAAAAATATCGTTATAGCCAACCCCAATGCCCCCACGGGCATCGCGCTCCCCCTCTCCGATATCGAAAGGATAGCCGCATCCAACCCCGACAACGTAGTGATAATTGATGAAGCATACGTTGATTTCGGCGGTGAGAGCGCAGTTAAGCTTACGGAAAAATACAAGAACCTTCTTGTGGTGCAGACCTTCTCCAAATCCCGCTCGCTTGCGGGTGCGCGCCTCGGCTTTGCTATCGGCAGTAAGGAGCTTATAAACGATCTGCACACCCTGCGCTATTCCACAAATCCGTATAACGTAAACCGTATGACCTGTGCCGCAGGCCATGCCGCACTTACGGAAAACGGCTACTATATGCAAAACGTGCAGACAATAATGCGCACACGCGGATATGCAAGGGCGGAGCTTGAAAAAAGAGGCTTTGTGGTGCTTGATTCCAAGGCAAACTTCCTCTTTGCCCGAAGCGCGGAGATAGGCGGCAAGGCGCTTTACCTTGCGTTAAAGGAAAGAGGCATACTCGTGCGCCACTTTGACAAGGAGCGCATTAAGGATTTCTGCCGTATCACTGTCGGCACGGCAATGGAAATGAAGGCACTGATCGACAGTATTGATGAAATTTTGGGAGAAAAGAAATGAGAAGCTCCGAGATAAAAAGAAAAACGGCTGAGACCGATATAGCACTTACACTCACACTTGACGGAAACGGCACATCGCGCATTGACAGCGGATGCGGTTTCCTTGACCATATGCTCACGCTTTTT
>JAZQFL010000150.1:0-13162 GCA_045539485.1 Eubacteriales bacterium | reverse complement strand
TTTGAATTTCAAAGAAATTCAAACATATCGCAACCTCGCATAGCGCGGTTATATCGAATTTTGCGGAACGCAAAATATATCGCGTTTCGCAGAAACATATCGCTTTCAAATAATAAAAAACAAAAAGAGAGAGCAAAACGGTTTTTCCGTAATGTTCTCTCTTTTTTAGCTATATATTCGCATAGCGAATGCGATATAACCTCCCTTACGGTCGGTTGCGATATACCTCGCTTTTCTCGGCGCGATATGATATAAATCCCATACGGGATTTATATCGCTGCGTGTTATCCTAAACGGATAACACGTCATAACTCATTCCTAATAAGATCCTCAAACGTTTCTCTCTTCACCGCCACGTGCTCGCCGTTTTTTTCGAGCATTATCATTGCGGGTCTGGGGAGGCGGTTATAGTTGGATGCCATTGCATAGTTATACGCGCCCGTGGTGCATACGGCAACAATGTCTCCCCTTTCGGGTACGGGAAGGTGTACGTTTTCCTGAATCATATCGCCGCTTTCACAGCAACGGCCCGCGACGGTGCAAACAAAGGTCTTTTCATTCGCCATCTTGTTTGCTATCTCCACCGTGTAAGGCGACTGATAGAGCGCATATCGCGGGTTATCCGCCATACCGCCGTCAATTGAGAGGTAATTCTTGAATCCGGGTATACTTTTTACCGCACCGGCGGTATAAAGTGTCATACCCGCGTCGGCAACTATGCTTCTGCCCGGTTCAAGTCTGATAGCGGGGAGAGGCATATTCAGCTTTTCGCATGCCGCCTTTATATGACTTGCAACCTCGGTGATATATCCGTCCACGTCGATCTCGGGGTGGCTGTCAAGATATCTTACGCCGATGCCGCCGCCGAGATTAAGCTCGCGGAGGTCAGCCCCAAGCTTGTCCGCAACCCTTGCCATATAAACGAGCATAATGTCCGCCGCATCGCAGAAGGGCTGTGTTTCGAATATCTGGGAGCCGATGTGGCAATGCAGACCCGCAAGGTAGATATGCTTCTTTGTAAGCGCCAAAGAGATCAGCGCATCTGCCTGACCCGTTTCGATAGCAGTACCGAACTTGGAATCCACGCTTCCCGTGGAGATAGCCTTATGCGTGTGAGGATCAATTCCCGGCGCAACGCGGATGAGCACCTTTTGCACCTTATCTCTCTTTGCCGCCTCAGCTTCAATTGCCTCAAGCTCTTCGGCATTATCGCACACAAAGCAGCCGACGTTTTTGTCCATAGCAAAGGCAACGTCCGCATCGGTCTTATTATTTCCGTGGAAATACGCGTTTTCCATAGGATATCCCGCACTGTAGGCGGTAAATATCTCCCCGCAGGAAACTACGTCGATTCCCATTTCTTCCTCGCGCATAATGCGGTAAATATCCTTTACGCAAAGCGCCTTGCCCGCGTAAAGCGGAAGCGAGCTGTCCCCAAGCTCGCGCGCGAGGGCAGTTTTATAAACGCGGCAGTTTTCCCTTATTCTTTCCTCATCAAGCAGATAGAGGGGGGTGCCGTACTTATTTGCAAGCTCCACGGTATCGCGTCCTGCGAAGGTGAGGTGGTTATTTTCGTTTACACTAATATTCTTGCAGATCATTTGCAATCTCTTCCTATCATATCGCTTACGGAATACATTCCGCAATCAAGCACCGAGATATACGCGGCGGCGCAAAGCGCACCCTCCGCAAACAGCTCTCTGCCGTGGCTTTCGTGCTTTAATACTATGGTCTGACTGCCCGTATCCACACGCACCTCGTGCTCGCCTATTACCTTGCCCGTGCGCAGGGAGTGTATACCTATCTCGCCCTGCTTTCTTTTGCCGTTTTCGTGACGGCCGATGTTAAATTCGCCTCCGCGGGCGTCCTTTACGGTGTTTGCAAGCATAAGCGCGGTACCGCTGGGTACGTCTACCTTCTGGTTGTGGTGCACCTCAACTATCTCCACATCCGCGTCGGGGAATACCTCGACCGTACGGCGGACAAGCTCCATAAGCAGTGCAATGCCTATAGACATATTGCCCGACATAAATACGGGGATTTCCTTGGATGCCTCTACGGCAAGCGCCCTCTCCTCCTCCGTGTGGCCCGTGGTGGCTATCACAAGAGGAATTTTCTTTTCAAGCGCGTATCTGATAAGGGCAGGGGCGGCAGTGTGGTGGGAAAAGTCGATTATTACGTCGGCATCTTCCGTTACGTCGGCAATATCCGTGTAGCAGGGATATTTTCCTTTGGGCATATTAATATCAACAGCGGCGGCAACAGATGCGCCGTTAAAGCCGCTTTCTATGGAGGCGATGAGCTTTTCGCCCATTTTTCCGCCTGCTCCGCATACGATTACGTTCATATTTGTTTCCTTTTTGCGGCGGGAGCAAGCCCCCGCCCTACGATTTTATATTATACCGTGTCCCTTCATAAGAGAAAGCAATTTCTTTTCATTATCCTGTTCCATAGGCGTAAGAGGCAAACGGAGATAATTCCCGCAATAGCCCATTGCCGCCATTGCCGCCTTTACGGGAATGGGGTTTACCTCGCAGAAGAGGGTGTTGATGAGGTCAAGATATTCAAGCTGCATATCGCGGCTCTTTTTAACGTCGCCGCGCATAAATGCCTTGCAGATCTCGGAGGTCTCAGCAGGAATAAGGTTAGAGAGAACGGAGATAACGCCCTTACCGCCCAGTGACATTACGGGAACTATCTGATCGTCGTTTCCGCTGTAGATATCCAGCTTATCGCCGACAAGCTTTGCGGTCTCCGCTATCTTGGAGATATCGCCGTTTGCTTCCTTTATCGCAACGATATTGGGATGGTCGGCAAGTGCAAGATAAGTGGAGGGGGCAATTGCACAGCCCGTACGGGAGGGTACGTTATAAAGTATCATCGGCAGGGGAGCTGCATCCGCAATTGCCGTGAACATCTTGATAAGTCCGTTCTGGGTAGCCTTGTTATAATAGGGGGTAACAACGAGGGATGCATCCGCACCTACCTCGTATGCAAACTTGGTAAGATCGATTGCGTATGCGGTGTCATTAGAGCCTGTGCCTGCGATTATCGGCACGCGCTTTGCGGCACGCTCTACCGCAAATTTGATAGCATCGCGGTGCTCCTCGTCCGTAAGAGTGGAGCCCTCGCCCGTAGTACCGCAGATAACGAGTGCGTCAATGCCGCTTTCGATCTGCCAGTCGATAAGTCTTCCGAATGCATCGTAATCGATTCCCTGCTCGGTAAGGGGGGTTACAAGCGCGGTTGCCGCGCCTTCAAAGATTGTCTTTTTCATTTTAATTACCTTTACATTTTTATTTACAAACAAACAGACCGACCCTTGCGGATCGGTCTATCAAAAAATCGCAAAACACGGCTTGTGCCGCTAAAATATTGATAGTACTCCGCAAAAAGATGCGACAGTCCGTCGGATATTCTCCGCCGTCCCGGATACAGCCTTGCGCCTTGGCCGCCCTCGGCGCGATCCCCTTTCGGTACGGCAACGCCCTGCGAAGGCTTACACCGTACGTACTCTTGTCACGCGCGACCTCTATTCTAATTTTAAATTGCAAGAAACGGTCTGCTGTCTTGCATTATTGCAATTATATCAGTAAGGTATGGATTTGTCAATATGTTTGGGGAAAAACGTTGTTGTGCGGATGTGCGGACCGTCCGGGAGGCCGGTCCCTACAATTTTGCAAAAGACGCGAAAATTTTTTCGTAGACGAAGAAAGGAGTTCGGCTTGGGTGACGGCGTACTTACGTACGCCGAAGTCAAGCCGAACGAACTTTCTGAAGTATACGGAAGAATTTTTAGTCTTTCTCCCATTTACCCTCGTAAGTGGTATAATACTCGCTTCCGTCTGCCGTATATTTGTGGCATGAACGGTCGCCTGTAACTCCGTCTACGGAAATAGAACCGGATTCGGGTTCGTTATACTCGTTTAAAATGCGGGCAAAGTGGAATACTCCATTGGAATCTATAGCGGAGATGATATCATCAATGTTTCCGCCGGTTGCGTGG
This sequence comes from Eubacteriales bacterium, assembly GCA_045539485.1. Taxonomy (GTDB): domain Bacteria; phylum Bacillota; class Clostridia; order Oscillospirales; family CAG-272; genus RUG12395. The sequence goes on along the minus strand of JAZQFL010000150.1, from coordinate 9,156 downwards.
CCTACCTCGATTGCAACGATATTTGTCCAGCCTTCAACTATATCCTTCATTTTTTCTGCATAGTCGCCCGTCATCTTTACTTTGCCGTCTGCGGTAAGACCAACGATCATTCCGTCACTCATTGCAAGGTCTGCAAGCTTGCCCCAGCTGAGAATGTCTGCGGCATAGGTACCGGTTGCAACGGGAGTGCCGTCTGCCTTAATGCCCGCAACGGTGAGGGACTGCACTTCGCTTTTAAGGACTTTCATCTTCTTTGCGATATCGACAACAACGAGATCCTCAAAGCTTGTGTAATCGAGCTGAGCGTATTCCTCGCTTATCCAGTTAGCAAAGAACCTGCCCTCGCTGTTAAGTACGATAAAGTCGTGCTTATCTACCTCCATAAATACTATGTCGCCCGTAGCGGTATCGCCGGAGGGGTAGTTTTTGAACTCCTCGTTGCGGGATTTTTCGAGGTTGGTATAGCTTGCAATGTTCACAAGACGGTTATCTATAACGCAGAAGGACTCAACGTTTGAGTTTGTGGTGCAGCGTTGCATTATGCTGACGTTATCGGCGATCTTGCCATTCTGTCCGTAAAGCTCGCCCGATTCGGTAAGCGCATACGCATCAAGGCCTGCGCCCGCAATAAGCTGCTTAACGCCCGTAAGCTTTACAAATTCGCCTGCGTATCTTTTCTCGGAATCGCCGCCGAGGGTAAGTATGGTGCCGTCCTCGACAAAGAAGAAGTTAGCCTGGGTGAGATGCTTGTTCTTTTCCATTGCCGCTTTGATAAAGTCTGCCGCCTCAACGGTCTTTACCTTATCGCCCTTGCCGTTTTTGTCTGCGCTTCCGACGTTGTCGCCGCTTGGGGTGCTTGCTCCGCAGGAAGCAAGTGAGAGCACGGTGATGAGTGCAAGAATGAGAGAGAGAATTTTTTTCATGATGTATATCCTTTCAAATGATTTATTATTTTAGCGCGGATGCGTTATTTTTTCTCTTTTTTAATTGCGCTGTTTTTACGCGGAAATACGGGAGGAGTATTACGCACCTTGCGTATTACGATAAGTGCGCGCTCCATTTCTTCACCGTTTTCGTCTATCAGAATGCGCTTTTCCACCTTTTCTATCTTGCCGCCGAGGTTTGCTATCATCGGCTCTGCCGCCGCGCACTCGATATCCGCATCTCTGCCCTTATAGGAAAGGAAGGCGCCGCCGACCTTGACAAGCGGCAGGCAATACTCCGCAAGTGCGGGAAGTGCGGCAACCGCACGTGCGGTTGCGATATCGTAACGCTCGCGGTATACCTTGTTTTTACCCGCCTCCTCTGCGCGTGCACAGAGTGATGAGTAATTTTCAAGACCCACCGTTTTTGCGGCGCTTGCAACGAAATCCGTCTTCTTTTTGGTGGAATCCATTGCGGTTACCTTCAGATTTTTGCAGGCTATGGCAAGGGGAATTGAGGGAAAACCGCCGCCGCAGCCGACGTCGATGACCGTTTTATGCTCCCCCTCGAACATATCGGCAAACAGCAGGCTGTCCGCAAAATGCCTTACCCACACGCCGCCTATTTCTCTGAGTGCCGTGAGATTATGCTTTTTGTTTTCTTCAAGCAGATATTCGGCAAATTCGTAGAACTTGGGGATGAGATAATTAAATCTTTCAAGCCCGTTTGTTTTAAAGACTGCCTCTGCTCTGTTTTTTTCCGATGTAAATAATTCTGTCATATTATCCCTTTTGCCCCTTGAAGCGGATCAATAGCACCGTTACGTCCGCGGGATTGACTCCGCTGATGCGCGATGCCTGACCAACGTTTGCGGGGCGGATCTTATTCAGCTTTTCCGCCGCCTCGATGCGAAGTCCCGATATCGACTTGTAGTCAACGTCGGCGGGAAGACGCATATCCTCTAATTTTTTCTGTCTTTCGGCTTCTTCAAGCTGTTTTTTGATGTATCCCTCGTATTTTACCGCCGTTTCCACGCTCTCCAGATCCGCGCGGTCCATTTCGGGGGCGTTTTTGTCTATTTTGCGGAGCATAGTAAGATCTATCTGCGGACGGCGAAGCAGCTCAGATAGCTTTGCACCCGTAGATATCGGTGTGCTTTGTGCGCCCACAAGCATTGCGTTTACTTCATCGCTTGGCGGTAAGGTAGTTTCCGCAAGTCTTTTTATCTCCGCATCCACACGGCTTTTACGCGCTTCAAAATGCGCCCACTGCTCATCCCCCACAAGTCCGCATTCGCGCCCGAGAGGTGTTAGACGGAAGTCCGCATTATCCTGGCGGAGCAGTAAGCGGAACTCGCTTCGGCTTGTCATCATTCTGTAGGGCTCGTTAGTTCCCTTGGTTACAAGGTCATCGATAAGAGTGCCGATATAGGAAGAGGAGCGGGTAAGGATAAGCGGTTCCCTGCCGAGAATTTTTAATGCGGCATTTGCACCCGCAACAAGTCCCTGCGCCGCGGCCTCCTCATATCCTGAGGTGCCGTTAAACTGACCCGCGCCGTAAAGCCCGCTTATATTTTTAAATTCCAGCGTGGGCAGGAGCTGTGTCGGGTCTGCGCAATCGTACTCTATTGCGTAGGCATAGCGCATTATCTTTGCGTTTTCAAAGCCGTCAAGCGAGCGGAGCATCTCATACTGCACGTCTGCGGGCATAGAGGTGGAAAACCCCTGAATGTACATCTCGTTTGTATCCTTGCCCGTAGGCTCCACAAACAGCTGATGCCGCTCCTTATCCGCAAAGCGGACTATCTTATCCTCAATAGACGGACAGTAGCGCGGTCCTATGCCGTGTATCATACCGCCGTACATTGCGCTTTTGTGAATGTTTTCCTTAATTATATTATGGGTAGCGGGAGAGGTGTAAACTATGTGGCAGGGCTCGCTTTTTATATTTGCGTATGCTTCCCTGTCCGTGTTCCATGCAAAGGGCAAGGGCTCGGTTTCACCCTGCTGAAGCTCTAATTTTGAAAGGTCGATACTGCGCTTATCCACGCGCTGAGGTGTGCCCGTTTTGAAACGGCGCATCTCTATTCCCTCGCGCTCGAGGTTGGCTGTCAGCATATCCGCGGGGAGCTGACCGTCGGGTCCGCTCTGGCGGGTATTGGAGCCGACGAATATCTTACCGCCGAGGTAAGTGCCCGCGCAGATAACAGCCGCCTTTACGTTCCAGATGTCCCCGAGGCGGGTGACTACCGCGCTTATTTTTTTGCCGTTTTCGGTGCTCTCGGTGATAATATCTACTATCTCTTCCTGCACAACGTCAAGACCGTCGGTATTTTCCACACGGTTTTTCATATAAGAGCGGTAGGCAAGCCTATCCGCCTGAACGCGCTTGGAGCGCACAGCCGCGCCCTTACCCGTGTTCAGTGTGCGGCTTTGGAGCGTAACTGCATCCGCCGCACGGCCCATCTCACCGCCCAGTGCATCTATTTCGTAAACAAGATGCCCCTTTGCAGTTCCGCCGATAGACGGATTGCAGGGCATATTGGCAACAGCATCGAGCGAAAGCGTGAAAAGCACGGTGGAAAGACCCAGCCTTGCCGCGGCAAGCGCCGCCTCCACACCCGCGTGACCTGCGCCTATTATTGCAATGTCAGTTTGTTTTTGCATAATTTTGTCCGTTGATATTGGAATTCATTGTGCCTCCCTCATCAGAGGGAGGCTTATATTATTCTGTAACCTTTGCTGCCTTACCGAAAAATTGCCAACCATACGTATCGTTATGAGCGGCAATTATACCCGTCGACACCTGAGAAATATGTTCGTACTCAAACGGGAGAACAACGTTACCCTCGGTATCTATAACGCCCTTGATGCCGTTTTTAAATCCGATAACGCCGAGACCCTCGGCAAAGGGGCGCGCGAAGGTGAATATGGGCTGAGCTATCCACTTACCCTCTATGCTGTAATAGCCGTAGAGTCCGTCGCGCTCCAGAAGCAGGATGCCGTCGGAATATCCGACAAGGTCGTAATCTGCGGGGATCTTGAACTTTCTGCCGTAATCGTCGATAAGATAATCGTACTCTCCGATTATCCAATCGGGGTTGCCGTATATTCTATCCGTATCAAGCTGGCGGATACGTACGTATCCCTTATCAAAATAGAAGCTTCCGACAGACTGCTCTCCGCGCAGTACGGGCGCGGCATATATGGAGAACGCACGTCTGCCGTTCGGGCTCCAATACTCGGTCTCGCGGTAGAGATAGTAATCTATCTTTCCGTATTCGTTTATGAACAGCAGAACGTTATCGGGATATACAACTGCCGCATAATGCTCGGAGAATGCGTATGCCTCCATGTAGGTATAATTCGTTATTTTATACCACTCGCTGTAGCCGTAGGAAAAACGAAGCGCATCCGTATAGATAGTATCTATTACCACGTACTGCGGAGGCGGCTCGGTAGTTACGGGTTCTTCCGTGGTTGCGGGTTCTTCGGTGGTTTCAGAAGCTTCGGTTACTTCTTCCGTTATTTCTTCCGTTATTTCTTCGGTTATTTGTTCTGTGATCTCTTCTGTGATCTCTTCTGTGATCTCTTCCGTTATCTCTTCGGTTACCTCTTCAAGGGGAAGGGTCTCGTCAACGGGGGAATATTCCTCTGCGGGCGGCTCTTCCTCTGTTACTTGTTCGGTACCTGCAACATCTGTAGTTTCCTCAGGCTCTGCGGTATCTTCGGGGAGAGGAAGATCGGTATATTCTACCTCGGCCGTATCATCGGGAAGGGGTACTTCCGTGCTTTCTTCGGCGGGCGGCTCGGTTATCTCCTCGGTGTAGATAGTAACTTCGCCTTCCGATTCGGTGGTATCGGGTACCGCTTCTGTTACAGGCTCGGTTACGGGCTCGGTTTGAGGTATCTCTGAGGTTATCTCGGTTTTTATGGTAATGACCGCATTATATACGTTGATACCGTTATCGGATACTCCGTACGTGGGAACGTAATCAAAGTACAGACCGCGGTTATCCGTTTGGTCGTTATACTCGCTCTGTGTCAGCTTTCCTTCCGCATCGAAATAATAATAACCCTCATAGATGCCGTCATTTATAATAAACAGCGGATTATTTTCCTTATCTCTTGTCAGTGCGGGGATAAGATAATTTGTTTCAACGCTGTAAAGCTTTTCGCCTACAGAGGTATATACTGTTTGAGTTTCGCCATCGTCGGTGATTATATAGCCCATATAAAGGCGAACTCCCGGCTGATTTGAGTATATTATCTTTCTTTTACCCTCGGGAACGGAATAATCATCCTTTGCTTCGGAATAGAAATACATCTCACAGCATTCGTAGCCATATTTATCGTATGAAGCTTCTATGCCCGTGTCGATACGGCAAAGGCGCATACCGCCGTTAAGATCAAAATCAGCATAAGTAAGCTCATACCCTTCGCCTGCAAGAGCGGCAAGCTCGGCAAACTCAAATTTTACCGCTTCTCCGCCCTGCAATATGCCCGCACCTACGTTTGCAATATTTGTTGCCGCACGCAGTGCGTCGGTAAACTGAAGTGCATAGCTTTCATCGGGGGTCATAGCAGGCGGTGCTTCCGTTACGGGTGCTTCGGTAGTAACAGGGTCGGTAATAACGGGTGTATCCGTTCCCGCCGCGTGATCTCTTATATGAAATGAAAAGTCAAAAATTCCGCGCTGATAAAGGACCGCCGATGCGCATATCAAACACGCAGTAAGCAGCCAAGTTATTCTTGCCAGTGCTTTTCTGAATTTTCTCTTGTTTTTCATGTTTTTTCCTTTTCGTGATATAAATCCGAAGGGATTTATATCATATCGCTATCGAGCGTAGCGAGATAATATCGCAATCGAACGAAGTGAGATTATATCGCGCGCCTTGGCGCATATCGCCTGATTTGTGTTATTTATAGCGATATGTTCGCAAGCGAACGCGATATATTTGCGGACGAGCTATGCTCGCCCCTACAAATGCGATATAGCCTCACGTTGTTCGGCTGCGATATGATATAAATTCCCTGCGGAAATTTATATCACTGAAAAACCGCTATGCGGTTTTTCACTTATGATATTTCGCGCCGTATTCTATCGTTTTCGCACGATATAATGCTTCCATCAATATTACCCGCATCAATCTGTGCGGAAAGGTGAGCTTTGAAAATGAAAGGCGGACGTCGCAGATATCCTTTACCTTTTTATCTATTCCGAGCGAGCCGCCGATGATGAACACTATACCCGGATATGTCATAGACGCGTTTTCCAGCAGCTTAGATAGCTCCGGGCTGGAGAGCTGCTTGCCTTCGACGCAGAGGGCGACCTTCATACATCCGTCGGGTATCGCGGCGAGTATCTTTTTACCCTCTTTTTCAAGAACCGACTGCATCTCCTTTTCGCTCGGGTCATCGGGGATGGGCTCGTCCTTTAAAACTATTACTTCTGTTTTTGCGTAGCGCGAGAGGCGCTTTTCGTATTCCTTTGCGGCTTCGGTGAAGTATTTTTCCTTATCAAAGCCGACGGCTATTACCGTTATTTTTTGCATATAGTCACGACCTCCGTGCGGGATGCAACGCGTACGGTACAGTCCATACCCTCAAGTGCCGCCTCCGCACATCTTTTTGCAACGACGCAATCGTTATTTTCAAAGCTGAGATGCCCAAGCACGAATGTGCTTGTTCCGCCTGCCGCAAGGCGCGGAAGAACGCGTGCACAGCTTTCGTTTGAAAGATGTCCGCTATCGGAAAGTATCCTTTCCTTAAGAAAGCGCGGATACGGTCCGTTTTTTAACATTTTAATATCGTGGTTTGATTCTATAAGCGCGGCATCGGCTCCGTAAAGGCACTCGAACACCTTGTCGCTTACATAGCCTATATCGGTTGCTACAGCAATATTTGTCTTATCCGCACATTCAAAGCGGTAACATGCCGCACCCGAAATATCGTGCGGAGCGGGGTACGGTATTACCCTTATATCCTCAAAAACGAGGATATCGCCGAAATCAAAATGCTCTATTCTCTCCCCGTCGATACCCGATTCCGTTAAATGATGGAAGGTATCAAACGAGCAAAAGATCCTGCCCTTGTATTTTTTAAGTAAAACGGGCAGAGCGGATATATGGTCCGAGTGGGCATGTGTAATTAAAATTGCGGAAATATCCTCAAGTGCCGCACCTATTTCCGTGAGCGCCCTGACGATGCTTTTTGTATTTTTTCCAGCATCTACAAGGATAGAGGTATTTCCGCTTTTGATAAACGAGCTGTTACCGGATGAGCCCGAGAACAGCGAATATGCTTCTGTCATAGCTTTAAATTCCCGCAAGATCCCGCTATCGCGCCTCCGCTGCGCTTCGGTTCGACTTCGCTGCGCTACGCTCAGGATGACAGGCGGGCGATTAAAAAAGATCCTTGAATCTGTCAAGTATAAACAGATCGATCATATCAAACATAAAGGTGAAAAGCAGCGGAATGATTATAACAAGCATCCACTTGGATCTTTTCTTGCGTCTTTCGCCCTCTGCCGTTACCGCGCACATCTTTTCGTAGCTCCAATCCTCGGGGAAGCTGTCGGGTGTGCGGTTTACCATTGTAAAGCCCTTATTATAAATGATATAAGCACAGAAAAATCCGATAAGAAGCGCAAAATATGTCCATAATACTATCTGCGATACAAGATATCCCTCATCGCCGTTTACAAGCATTGCATACACCGTGTAAAAGAGAACGGTGTTGACAATAACGAGCACGAGGTAAGCGAGAGTGGCACGCGCCGCCTTAACCTTGTCCCTCTCCTCCCCGTTTTCGGGGAGGGAGGTATTTTTGTTGGTTTTGTTCTTTTTCATCAGAGATTAACGATGATAGCACCCTCGGGTCTGATCTTGAGTGCTGCACATGCGCCCTCTCCGAATACGGAGTCCATAATTCCCTTGTATTCCTCAACCTTTTCGGTGGGGATGAACGCCTGAATGGTACCTGCAAATCCGCCGCCGTGTACGCGGAATGCACCGCCCCAGCCGTTTGTGATGTACTCGGTTACGCAAAGAGCGAGAGAAAGACCCTGCTCTGCTACGTTCTTTACGGTATATACGTTCTGGAGGTACTTGAAGCTGGAGTTACCGCTTGCAAATACGCCCTTAAAGAACTCGTCAAGATCTCCTGCGCGGAGAGCCTCGGTCTGCTTTTCAACTCTCTTGTTTTCTGCAACGAAGTGCATAGCACGCATAATAGCGCGGTCGCCTGCACTCTTGCGGAGAACGGGCATATCCTTGATAAGATCCTCCTCGGTAAGTCCGCGGAGAGCATCCTTGCCGTAATAAGCGGCGATAGCCTTCATCTCTGCGGGTACGCAAGCGTAATCGTCGTTAAGATCTGCGTGGTTACCGCCGGTATTAACGATGCAGAGGGAGTAGCCCTTGCCGGAAAGGTCAAACTCAATGGGCTCGATAATGGGATTAGAGGGATCAGCAAAGTCGATAGCTACAAAGCCGCCGACAGCGCATGCGGTCTGATCCATAAGTCCGCAGGGCTTGCCGAAGTATACGTTCTCTGCAAACTGAGAGATCTTTGCTATCTCGGGGTTGCCGATTTTACCGCCGTTTGCGAGGTGGTTGAGGATATTACCGATCATTACCTCGAATGCGGCAGAGGAGGAAAGTCCGCTTCCCTTATGTACGTCGTTTGTGGTGTAAGCACAGAAGGAGCAGATCTCGTGGCCGTTTTTCTTAAGGCCTGCGCAAACGCCTGCGATAAGGCCGCGGCTCTTGAAGAAGTTCTCCTGCTTGGGCTCTGCAATATCGGAAAGATTTACTCTGTCCTCGCTGTAGCCCTCGCTTCTTACGCGAACAAGACCGTCGTCGGTCTTTGCCGCAACTGCAATAATGTCAAGGTCGATAGCGCCCGCAAGCACCTTACCCTTGTTGTGGTCGGTGTGGTTGCCGCTTATCTCGCTTCTGCCGGGAACGGAGAATACGAAAGCGTCCTTATCTGCGCCGTAAAGCTCTGCAAACTTTTCGCATGCATCGGCATATCTCTTGCGCTGTCTGTCAAGGTTCTTTCCGTAAAGGGAGTTAAGGGTCTTGTCCGCCTTACCCGCGCGGACGTACTCGGCAAGCTGTAATGCGTTCATAATATATAGTCCTTTCAAAAAATAGTTAATTAAAACGGAAAAGCGCATACTTTTCCTCATACCGGTATAAGTATAACATCTACTTTTGAACATTTCAAG
>JAZQFL010000149.1:0-3131 GCA_045539485.1 Eubacteriales bacterium | reverse complement strand
CCGTCACCCTGATAGGTGAATACGATGTTGTTGCTGTCAGAACGCTTAAGTCCCGTTGCAACAGCGGGTGCACGGCCGTGAGCCGCCTGTACCATATCTACGTTGAAGTAGTTATAGGTAAATACGGAGCATCCGACGGATGCAACGCCGATAGTTCTGCCCTGAATGCCGAGCTCGTCGATAGCTTCGGCTACAAGGCGGTGTATGATTCCGTGGGTGCAGCCGGGGCAATAATGCAGGGGCGCATCCGTAAGTGCTTTCGGTTTTTCAAATACGATCATTATCTTAACCTCCGATCTGTGCGGCTTCTGCGATCTTTACTGCGATATCTTCGGTGGTGGGTATCATACCGCCGCTGCGTCCGCAGAAGAGAACGGGCTTTTTGCAGCGTATCGCAAGCTCAACATCCTCGATCATCTGACCCATGTTAAGCTCAACGGAAATGAATGCCTTTACCTTGTCTGCAGCCTTGTTGAGCGCATCCTTGGGGAAGGGCCATACGGTGATGGGGCGGATCATACCGACCTTGATACCGCGTGCTCTCGCCTCGTCTATCGCGTTCTGCGCAACTCTTGCGGCAATACCGAATGCAACGATGCAGATCTCGGCATCCTCCATACGGTATTCCTCATGCATTGCCTCGGTCTTGCAGATCTCGGCATACTTTGCGTATCTTGCGTTATTGAATACCTCAAGCTCATCGGGCTTAAGGAAGAGGGAGTTTACGATGTTTGGCTTTCTCTCGCACTTGGTGCCGGTGAGAGCCCAGGGCTTTTCGTAGGTCTTAACTTCTCCAACGTCAAGGGAAACGGGCTCCATCATCTGACCCATGGTACCGTCTGCAAGGATCATTGTGGTCATACGGTATTTGTCCGCAAGGTCAAAGCCCTTAACGGTAAGGCTGACCATTTCCTGAATGGAGGAGGGGGCAAGAACTATCATATGGTAGTCACCGTGTCCGCCGCCTCTGGTTGCCTGGAAGTAGTCGGACTGAGAGGGCTGAATACCGCCGAGTCCGGGGCCGCCGCGCTGTACGTTAACAACGAGTGCGGGAAGGTCACAGCCCGCAAGGTAGGAAAGACCCTCGCTCTTAAGGGAGATTCCGGGGCTGGAAGAAGAGGTCATAACGCGCTTGCCTGTAGAGGCAACGCCGATAACCATATTGATAGCGGCAATTTCGCTTTCTGCCTGCAGAAAGACACCGCCGTCGATCTTGGGCATTCTTTTTGCCATATAAGCGGCAACCTCGGTCTGAGGGGTTATGGGATATCCGAAGTAGTGGCGGCAGCCTGCCATGATAGCGGCTTCTGCCATAGCTTCGTTACCCTTCATAAGTACCTTTGCCATAATATTTCCTCCTTACTTTTCAACGGTAATAACGCAGTCGGGGCAAATAGTTGCGCAGAAAGCGCATCCTATGCATTTGCTGCTGTCGGTTACTTCTGCAGGGTGGTAACCCTTGTCGTTCAGCTCTTTTTTGAGAGCAACTATCTTCTTGGGGCAAACGGTAACACAAAGTCCGCAGCCCTTGCAAAGCTTTTCATTGAATGATACCTTAGGCATCTTCATTCCTCCTTTTGTCAAAAGACTGACGTACGTACAGTCTTATGGGCTTTAAGTTTTCTATCTTGTTTTTGAGCGTTTCGTAAAGCTCAGGCATTACGCAGGTGTACGCTATCGGCAGTCCCGTAAGCTTAGAGACCTCGTTTGCGTAACCGGTACTTTCAAGCACATCCTCTGCTGTTGTTGCAGAGCCGAGATTCGAGTTGTTCACTATCCCCGTGAATGGAATCGATGCACTCGCTTCGATCTCGCGCATTATCTCCGCGCAGTCGCGGGCGTTTGCCGTAAGCGGGCGGTACATATTGATAACGAGCAGTGCCTCGTAATCGTTTTCCGCCTTTATCTCGGGTGCGTATCTGCCCAGCGCAAGCGCGCCGCGGTCATCACCGCCAACGTCTATAACAGCTTGGCATTCTCTGTCGTGCACAAGAGCATAAGCCTCGGCGGGAAGCGCGGGAGTGTCGACGTTGGAGTTGGCAAACGGGGAAGAGATAAGTCTTACTCCGTTTTCTTCAAGCACGTCTGTCGCGTCCTTGGAGCGGAAATACGGATTGACGATATCAAGGTCGGCAATCGCAACACGCTCAAAGAGCTTTCTCTGTTCAAGCGCGCAGTTAACGGCGATATTCGTTTTGCCGCTTCCGTAGTGGCCTGCGAATACGGTAACTCTTTTTACAGTCTTACCGTCCATCCGAAGTTGTCCTCGATTCTGCCCCACTGAATTCCGGTGAGGGTATCGTAAAGAAGCTGGGTAGTGCTTCCGATCTCGTTGTTGTTGATGGTGTAGGTCTTGCCGTTATAGTAGAGCTGACCGATGGGGGAAACAACAGCCGCGGTACCGCATCCCCAAGCCTCCTCAAGAGTGCCGTTCTCCATAGCCTCGCAAAGCTCGTCGATGGAAATTTTTCTCTCGGTTACGGTAAAGCCCTTGGAGCGGAGAAGCTCGATGCAGCTCTTTCTGGTAATACCGGGAAGGATAGAGCCTTCAAGGGAGGGGGTAACGATCTCGCCGTTTATCTTGAACATTACGTTCATGGCGCCGACTTCCTCTATGTACTTGCGGTCAACGCCGTCAAGCCACAGAACCTGAGTGAAGCCCTTTTCAGCCGCCTTCTCGCCTGCTCTGTTGGATGCCGCGTAGTTACCGCCGCACTTAGCATAACCTGTACCGCCGCGTACTGCACGTACGTCCTCGTCCTCGATCATGATCTTAACGGGGTTGATACCCTCCTTGTAGTAGCTTCCGCTGGGAGAGCAGATTATCATAAAGCGTGCCTTCTTGATGGAGTGAAGTCCAAGCGCATCGTCGGTTCCGAAAAGGAAGGGACGGAGGTAGAGGGATTCGCCGTTTCCGGAGGGAACCCAGTCTGCATCTACCTTAACGAGCTCGGTGAGTGCCTGCATAAAGTCCTCCTCGGGAATTTCGGGAAGGCGGATTCTCTCGGCAGAGTTGTTTATGCGGCGGGCATTCTCGATGGGGCGGAAGAACTGGATCTCACCGTCAGCACGGCGGTAAGCCTTAAGACCCTCAAATACCTCTGCGCCGTAATGGAATACGGTTGCCGCAG
>JAZQFL010000148.1:0-6414 GCA_045539485.1 Eubacteriales bacterium | reverse complement strand
GCTAAGGAGTTCGGCGGCGCTATCAAGGTTACCGGCTTCTTCCGTTTTGAGAAGGGCGAGGGTATCGCAAAGCGCGAGGAGAACTTCGCTGACGAGATCTCCAAGATGGTTAACAAATAAGTCTAACAAAAGACCTGAGTTCAAACGAACTCAGGTCTTTATTTTTTTAGTTATTGATTTTTCTTGACAGTATCAAGGTTTCAAACGGCGCAAGCAATATTTCCCCGCTTACTTCATTTTTATCATCGGCGGTTATCCAATTTTGCTTTGTAGCCGTCTTCTGCTCGCGGGTAGTGTAATTTTGGAGGAAAACGTAAATGTTTTCACCGTCCGTTCTTGAATGAGCCGTTACACCGAAGGGCAGCTCTCCGTCAAAATCTGAGGTAATAGCGCACTCGCTGAGCAGCAAGGAGGTTATTTTATCCATAAAATCCTCCTCGGGTCTGAACGCCATATAATACGCTTTTCCCTTGCCGTAATTATTTACGGTAAGCGCAGGCATTCCCGCATAAAAATCCGATTCGTACACAGAGAGCACCTCAGCCTCCTGCGCATGGATAAGCTCGCAATAATCAACGGTTTTATATGTAGCGCCGTCAAACTTAATGCTATTGCTTTCTCCGGGATAAAGTGTGTCGATCTCCTCGTTCCAAATGCCGAACACATCCTTCAGCTTGCCTCCGGGGAAGCCGCCTAGGTGGCAGCGGTCGCTTTCATTCACCATACCGAGCATATAAGTACCGAGGAATGTTCCGCCGTTTCTTACGTACGCTTCAATTTTGTTTATCATCTTGTCACTTGTAACGTAAAGCTGAGGCGCGATGATAAGATCGTAGCATGAAAAATCATCATCCTCTCCGATAACCTCGGTATTTATGCCGCGCTTCCAAAGCGGATAATAATGATCGCAGAGGGTTTTATGTACCTTTTTGTCCGCAAGCTGGAAGGCCTGGGTTCTGTCAAGCGCCCATCTGTTTTGCCAATCGTAAATAAGCGCCACACGGCTATCGGTATAAGTACCAAGCACGTCCTCAAGCTTTTTCAGTCTCGCACCTACCTCAGCAACATCACGGAACACACGGGTGTTTTCGTGACCTACGTGGTCAACTACAGCACCGTGGAATTTTTCCGTCGAGCCGCGACTCTTTCGCCACTGGAAATAGCACACGGAGTCCGAGCCGTGGGCAAGCAGCTGCATTGCGGCAAGCATATGCATCCCCGGTCTTTTCAGCTTATTGTACTGATGGTGATTAACGTGGCTTGGCGTGCACTCCATTTGTATAAAGGGCTTATGTAAAAGCGAACGGTTAAGATCGTATCTGACGGCATGCTCGCACGCAAGGCGCACATCGGAATCATCGGCTCTCCAAGTAGGATACGAATCGTGTGATACGAAATCAAGCTCCTTTGCAAGCGCACGGTAATCAACACTTGTGACAAAGCCCATAAGGTTGGTTGTAACGGGAACGTTGGGAGTAAACTTACGAAGCGGCGCTATTTCGTTCTTAAAGAATTCGGTCGTTTTATCGGTAACAAAACGCCTCCAATCAAGCTGAAGTCCCGTCATAGTGCGCTCGCCCATAGGGGAGGGCGGATCTATTTGGCTCCAATCTGTATAAGTGTGCGACCAGAAGGTTGCCCACCACTGATCGTTCAGCTCATCAAGCGTGCCGTATCTTTCCTTAAGCCACTCGCGGAACGCCTCTTTACAAAGCTCGCAATGGCATTCTCCGCTGTACTCGTTTGAAACGTGCCAAGCAATAAGCGCAGGGTGATCCTTGTAGCGCTCGGCAAGCAGACCGTTTATCTTTGCAACCTTTTCTCGGTAAACAGGCGATGTGAGGCAATGATTGTGTCTGCCGCCGAACCAACGGCGGTGCTGTGTCTCGTCCACTCGCAAAACCTCAGGGTACTTCTGTGCCATCCACGCGGGGCGTGCGCCGCTGGGAGTTGCAAGTATAACTCTGCCGCCGTTTGCGTAGATATCATCCATTGCTTTATCAAGGAAGGAAAAATCGTACTTCCCTTCCTCGGGCTCAAGTGCCGCCCACGCAAAAATGCCCACACTCATTGAATTGCAGTTTGCCAGCTTAAAAAGCCGCATATCCTCGTCAAGAACCTCGGGATAATTCTGCCACTGATCGGGATTATAATCACCGCCGTGCAGAAAGTGCTTAAATTCGGAATTGATGAATGTTTTTTTCATACTGTGCTCCTATGTTAATAATATTTATTTCAGATGTCAGCGTTTTGCGTTATATTCCGATGAAAGCGCCTTTTTCCCTCAGTGTGCTTTGAAGTACGGTTACGTCTACATTCCGCACGCCGATGCCGCCTTTGAAAGCCAAAGCAGCAGCTATTCCGGCAGCCTCACCTATACAGCAAACGGTGGGCATAATACGGTATGAAGCTTGAGCTGAGTGATCGGAGGATATACACCTTCCCGCGACAAGCATATTTTCAACTCCCTTGGGGATCAGTGAACGGTAGGGGATGGTGTAGTATTCTCCCTTGGGAAAGCGATATATATACGTACCCGTTCCCTCGGGATTATGTATATCGATATCGTAATTGCAAGCCGCGATGGCGTCTTCGAATTTTGTAACGTTCATGCAGTCCTGCTCGGTCAGTACGTAATCACCGACTATCATACGGCTTTCGCGAACGCCGATCTCCGATGCCGTCATCATCAAAAAGCTATTTTCAAGCCCGTCCGCATGCTTCTTCATAAAATCATAGATCTCGCGCACCTGCTTGCGTGCAATCAGTTCTGCTTTTGTAACATCCTCGGGAGAAGTAGGATCAAGCATTATAACACGCGTTGTGTTAAAGTGCAGTACGTTATGAACGGGCGTTCTGAACAAAAGTATGTTTTCTCTCGGGTTGATCAATTCCCCTGCCGCAAGGCTTGCCTTATATGCGGTGCGTAATTTGTCTATGCCTTTCAAAAACGCATTAACATCCACGTTTCCCAGACGAAAACAAAGTGTCATCGGCTGGCACAAATGATCGGGCTCTCTGCCAAGCACCGTGGGACATTCTGCAAGATAGGCAAGCTGAGCATCACCTGTGGCGTCAATGAAATAATCCGACTCGACGGTCATAACACCGCTTTTCGTAGCGAGAGAGACGGAGGTAATACGACCGTCTTGTTTTTCAGCGGCAAAAATGTATGCGTGAAAAAGAAGATCTATCTTTTCCTTCTCCACCATCTCGAGCAGGACAAACTTCAATTCCTCTTCCATAAACGTTTCGCGGAACATTGCATTTCTTTCTTCAAGCTTTTGGTGTATTTCCTTGAAGATTCCCGCGGAAAGGGCTACATTTTCTCCGTTTATCTCGGCGCGGTACGGCATAAAGGGATTGACAAGACAATTGGTTGCCGCACCGCCAAGGCAGTTGGATTTTTCCACTATAATAACGCTTGCGCCTTCTCTTGCCGCGGCAAGTGCCGCAGCCGTACCGGCAAAGCCTCCGCCTATAACTGCTACATCGTACTTTTTCATAGTTGTATCACCTCATTAATATGTAAGTTTTTCGGTAACGGGAATTATTGCATTCAAGGATCTGCGAAAATCCTCCGTTGAAATTATGGGGGCAATGTTCCACGTGCGCTCGGCAAGCGCCGCCAGATTTTCGCGCACCACTCCGATCTCCTGCTCATATGTGCACTCCCAAGCGCACAGTTCGCCGCCGAGCACGTTTTTGTTCGGAGAAAGCTCGATAGGATTTTCATATGCCTTTGATTCTGACCACCAATTCTGCCAACGGAATACATTCCACTCATAGATTTCCTCGGGAGTCCAATGGCGGGTCGGCACAATATATAAAGGTTGCCAGGAAGCATTGACCATCTTAAAACCTTCGTCAAGAAGTTCCGGGGAAATGTGATATCTGGATTCAAAAACAGAAACGATTATGTCGCGGGAAAGTTTTTCCGCCCCCTCTTTAGGAAATCCCTCCCACACGATCGGTGTTTTCCCCTTGGCAAGGACGAGGTCTGTCATCTTTTTGATAAAATCCGTATACAGCGCATAAACACCGGAAACAGACTGTTCTTGCATATATGCCTTGCAGTCATCACAGGTGTCCCATGCGCGGATAGGTGCTTCATCGCCGCCGATGTGAAAGTATTCCGAATGCGGAAACATAGATATCACCTCATCCGTCATGCACGAAAGCGTATCCATAATACTTTTTTTGCCCACACAAATCAATCTGCCGCAAGCAGGATCCAACGCATCCCCGGTATGACCAAACAGCTCGGGATACGCAAGTACCGTAGCCTTGGCATGCCCGGGAACCTCTATTTCGGGGATCAACTCCACACCGCGTGATTCTGCATAAGAATTCAACTCTTTAATCTCATCGAACGTATAACTGCGTCCTTGTGTCGGCAGTTTCGGAAACTGCTTACTGGGAAGCGTGTAGCTTTGGTCATCCACGAAATGCAAATGCAGGTAACGGATCTTATAGAACCAGCAGAGGTCTACGTATTCCAGCAACGTGGGAAAAGGATGCCACTTACGGGCAAGGTCGATCATCAGTGCGCGAAAATCGCGATCGGGACTGTCTTGTATCTCTACCTCGGGACACACAAACCCGTTATCGGAAAAAGATATCAGTTGCGCAAGGGTTGTCAATGCATATCCCGCGCCCTTACGTTCACCCGCATATGCGAAAAGCCCTTTATCGCTGCAGCTGATGCGGTATTCTCCCTCTTTAAGCGCGCCATCGTAAGAAAGCATCACTCCACCGCTTGCTATTTTTATATCTGTTGAATGAATTTTTCCGACAAGTTCAGCAAATGCCTTAGCTTCAACGGGAAAATCGTCGGAATACACGGCCGTGCAAAAAGCGCGCAGAGCCTCTCCGCGGCGAATGCTTTTAGGTACGGGAATCAAATTCAAGTTTTGCACACACAACCTCCTGATAAACTACGGTTTACAATACTTTGATATCGTTTCTTTTGCAAGCTCACGCAATATCTCTCTGTTATGTAAAGATACAGCTTCCATATATGTGCTCTCCATTTAGATCCACCTTTGCTCTTCTAACATTATAATAAAATAATCAAAACAAAAAAACAATACACAAAATATTGAAAATATATGCACAATATCAAATTAACACTTGAATATATCAGCAGAATATGCTACTCTGTATACAAACAACTCCAATACCGGGAGCAATAAGTTATGTACATAAACCGCGCATATCTGGGTGCACAACACGAGGATATAGTAAATACCGCTGCACCGCTTATTATAACCGCCGTAGGCAACTTCCGCGTTCATTCAAAAAAGGTACACAGCACCAACCGTGCAAACGGCAGGGATGACTATCAGCTGATATACGTAGCAGACGGAAAGTTACACCTGACCCTCGACGGCAAGGAGCAGACCGTACAAAAAGGAAATATGATACTGTTCCGCCCGGGCGAGCCGCAGATATACAGCTTGTACGCAAAGGACACTCCAGAAACATATTGGGTGCATTTTACGGGCAAGGACGTTGAAGAAATTCTCGGCCTCTACAACATAAAGCAAGGCACAAATATATTTTTTACGGGCATTTCACGTAATTACAAATGGCTGTTCCGCCAAATGATACAGGAGCTGCAGCTCAAACGAACCGATTTTGCCGATATGCTTGCGCTTCAGTTAAAACAGCTGTTCCTTTATATTGGCAGAAACGTGGAGGAAGGACCCCTCGTGACCGCAGACCTGCTAAACGAGATCGAAACGGCAATGCATTACTTCAACAAGAATTTTTACACCCCCATAGTGATCGAGGACTACGCAAAGCAGCACCACATGACCCCTTGGTGGTTTATACAGAACTTCAAAAAGCTTACTCAAGTAACACCCACCCAATACATTCTTTCCCTCAGAATAAACAACGCAATGAATCTGCTTGACAACACCGATTATTCCATTGCAAAAATAGCCACCTCGGTAGGCTACGATAACGCCCTGTATTTCAGCCGATTGTTCAAAAAGCACACCGGTATCTCCCCGCGGGAATACAGAAAGCGCAAATTCATATGAAGGCAGAAAATCCCTAAGCTAAAACCCGATTTTTTTGCAATATTGAAAAATATTTCGTGTAAACATATTTACAAATAAACAGTAATCGGTTAAAATATATCTGTATGAAAACGTTTTGGGAGGTCATCATGCAGAACACACCAAAATACAAGAGAGTTCTTTTGAAGCTCTCAGGCGAAGCGCTTGCCGCAGGCGCTGACGGAATCCTTAACCACGATTTTATCGCTGAGGTTGCGGCTGTACTTAAAAAATGTCTCGATGCAGGAGTTGAAATCGCCGTTATTGTCGGCGCAGGCAACATCTGGCGCGGACGTCAAGGAAAAAATATGGACCCCACAAGAGCGGACCATATGGGTATGCTTGC
>JAZQFL010000147.1:0-11081 GCA_045539485.1 Eubacteriales bacterium | reverse complement strand
GGTCTTCTCAACCGTTATTTCAAGTAATACGGTTATTGCATAATAAAAAAAGATGTGCTATGATAACGGTAGCACATCTTTTGTTTCGGGGGCCTTTATGAAGAAATACAAAAAATATACGTATCCCTTGTTTTTCTCCGTTGCGTTTTTGGTTTATTATACTGTTTGTCACTTTTTGCTTGGTTATGTGATTCCTTTTCCCAACGGAAGCTATGCGCCTGCGGCGTTATTTGTGTTGCTTATTTTTGCATGGCTTATTATTGTACTTCCGATATGCTGTATAAGATACAGCGGGATAATTATGTGCGGAAGGCTTAAAGTGTTATTTTGTGCTTGCAATTCGCTGCTTATATTTGTATCTCATACACTGCCTTTTGATCTGTACGACGAAAATAGAATTATGACGCATTTTGTTCTCTGGGTGCTGTTTTGGAATACGGTACCGTTAGTATGTCGGTTGGTCTTATTCAAAAAAAGGTAGACGAAAAAGGTATTATTAACGTCAGAGAGGATGTTATGAAAAAGTACGTACGTTTATTTTTTGCATTGATGGCAACTGCGCTTTGCGGTGCTTTTACCGCTTGTGGCGGCACCGGACCTTCCGTGATTACCGACGGCTCAGAGACACCCTTAAAGGATACCGCTTCGTCGATTACGGAGGAGCCTGTTTCCGCAATTGAGAATTTTACCGCAACGCTTGCTTCGTCCAAAAGCAATTGGTGGGGATGCGGGGTTCAGTACACACGCCTTGTTACACTTTCCGACGGAACGCTTCTTGCAACCTTTGAGCAGCTTAACTCGGGACTTGAACCCGAGAAGCCGGGCTATCCGATCTATCGAAGCGAGGATGGCGGTAAAACGTGGAAGCTGATAACTACTGTAAGAGATACGGATAAAATACTGCAAAGCGAATGGAACCCATTTCTCATAGAGCTTACAAAGCCTCTCGGTAATTATCCTGCGGGAACGGTATTGCTTGCCGGCTGTTCCGTAGATGCCGCACACAGCTCTTCTTCCGCCATTCGATTGTATGCAAGCCTTGACGGCGGCAACACCTTCGGCGCGCCGATAACCGTTGCATCCGCAGGCGGACTTGAAAACGGAGTTTGGGAGCCGTTTCTTATGCAGCTTGACGACGGACGGCTCGTTTGCTTTTATTCCGACGATGCGGATGCCGTTTGCTCGCAAAAGATAGTCTATAGAATATCCGAGGACGGAGTGACGTTCGGCGAACCCATTGACGTTGTTGCATCATCCGTGCACAGCGAAAGACCCGGTATGGCTGTTGTAACACGCCTCGGGGACGGCAGCTACTTTATGGTATACGAGGTGGTAGATCACCGTTTACTCACGGGTAATCCGATAATGTACCGCTTATCAAAGGACGGACTAGATTGGGGAGATCCAGAATTTATCGGCAACGAGCTTGTTAGCGTTGACGGTAAGGCACTTGGTTCGGCACCCTACTGCGCGTGGACACCGCTCGGCGGGGAGAAAGGAACTCTTGTTGTCAGCGGTACTTTTATGCGGCTTGGCGTCAGTAAAACGGGAACAGACCTGTTTATCAGCCGCGATAACGGTGCGAGCTGGACTACAGCTGAGCATCCCATACCGTATGATGCATCTGTAACGAACGTCGGATACAGCAATTGCATTGCGTTCTCCGGCGACGGACGGATCATGTATGCGCTTAACAATCCTACAAAAGAAAACAATGACGGACGGTCAGAGATAGTATTTGCGGCAAAGGATGGCGCGGCATTTGTGTCTGATGCTGACTAAAAGAAGGGGAGTGGCAAGATGAAAAGGATCTGTACGTTTGTTTTGTGTTGTTTCGTTCTGTTGGGGCTTTTCGGCTGCGGAAAAACGGGTAAGTCGGAGTTTTGCCATATAAACGGAACGACCTTCAATTTTTTATCCGATAAGGAAATGGAAAAGCTGCGCGAGCCGCTTGAAAAGCTTATCCTTGAGGCCTTGACGCTTGAGCCCGTAACGGACGACGTTTATGATTACATAAAGCTTTTTTCCGAGGACTCACCGACCGTGATCCCCGGAGTGCAATACGGACTGCTTGACGTGAATTTTGACGGAGTGCCCGAGCTTGTTGTGGAGCCGTACGGCTATAACGGCTCGTCGGGTGCGGCTACATATTGTGTTTTCGACATATATAGCGGTAAAAATCTCGGTACTGTAAACAGCGGGCAGGACGATTGGTGTGTGTATTTTGACGCAGGCACGAACGAGCTTGTCATTATGGGCGAATACATTACTCGCGGAGGTTGGACGGATCACAGCTATTACTGTGTTATGATCGAACGTGATAAAGCCTCGGACGGATTCTCCGAGCGTTACCTGCTTAAATCGCACCATTCGTATATCGGCGGTGCAGAGGAAACGGATGTGAATGACAACTGGTCGTCCGTGTATTACGTGGACGGTGAAAAAACGGGGCCCGAAATCTATTTGCACGTATCCCAAGCACTGAAAACAAGTTACGCAAGAATACCCGAAACGAAGCTTGCGTTTGTTCGCGATGAGCATTTTTACGACCTTGATATATCCGGGGAAGAGCACGCAAGGTACATTGTCGATGCGCTTTTGTCAACGGGTCAGAGGTTTATTAAAAAATGAAAAATTAGGGGGGAACAGCTTGACATACGTAATTTCCGATCTGCACGGATATCCGCTTGAAAAGTTTAAAGAACTGCTTTCACTTGCGGAGTTTTCCGATGATGATGTGTTATATATACTCGGTGACGTTATAGACCGAGGTGATGACGGCGCAAGAGTGCTTGAATGGATAATGTATCAGGCGAATATGGTCTTTCTTTGCGGCAATCACGAAATGATGATGCTTGAAAGCAGATTTGTGCTTGATGAGATAACCGACGAATCCATAGGTAAGCTTGATGCCGACAAGATGGATGCTTATATGCATTGGGAACGCAACGGCGGCGCGCCGACGATAAGGGGGCTTTCCGCATTGGGTATAGAGACTGCGCGGGAGATAATGGAGTTCGTTGCCAATTCCTCCGTATATGAGGAGATAGAGGTAAACGGCAAGGAATATCTTCTGACGCACAGCGGACTCGGCAATTTTTCGCCCTATAAGCCGATATGGGAATACACGGTGCATGAGCTGCTGTGGAACCGCCCGTCGCCCGATCAGAAGTATTACAGCGACAGAATAACCGTATTTGGCCACACCCCTACGGGGTATCTTTCCCCCGCGCATAACGGCCGTGTGCTTTTTACCGAAACGTGGATAGATATCGACACGGGCGCAAGCGGCGGCAAACCGCCCACGCTCCTGCGGCTTGATGATATGAAGGAATTTCGAATCGAATAAACAAATATGAGAACGGCAGGCGCAAGCCCCTGCCCTACACACAGGTGTTTTTTTGTTGTAGGGCGGGGGTTCATCTCCCGCCGTTTTTTGATCTTATATTTTATTCAAATTCAATCTCAAACATTCTTGAGCCGTAGTAGCGCTGCTTGCCGAGGTTGGGGTTGCCCGTTTCGGGGGCAAGGGAATACCACTGTGATACGATAAGCGGAACGATCTTGCCGCCCTCGCGGAACATCATTTCGTGCACAAATCCGCCGTAGAGGCAGTTCTTCGTTATCGCGGAGGGGATACCGCGCATAAGCTCGGGGTGATCCATCGGCAGGAATACCTCTGGCTTTGTGTATGGGCCGTAGGGAGTTTCGGAGAGGGCATAGTTTATTCCTTCGCCGGGGTAATAGTAGGTAAGCATCCATTTTGAAAGATAATTATTGTACGCAACGGACATATTGCTTGTGGGGGCGGGGATCACCTCCGCTTTTTCGGGCTCGGCGATAATGGCGTCAAGTCCCTCGCGGTACGGCTTCCACACAGCCTCGCCGTCCTTAAATTCGGTTAGATATTCGTATGCGGAGAAGTTCTCAAAATTCTCTTTTTTAACTCTGCCGACCTTGATGCCGTGAATTCTTCCGCCGTAGCGTCCGAATATGTAAATATATCCGTCCTTGCCGTCGCATCCGTACATCTGGCCAAAACCGGGAGCTATATGCGCCTTAACGTCAAATTCAACACCCGAAGGCTCCATGTCCATTGTCTCTGTTGCAAGTCTGCCCGCGACCTCAAGTCTGTACTCGTCATCTGTCGGCTCTACCCACGTGAGGTCGTACACCTTTTCAAAGGTCTTTCCGCCGTCGGTGGATTTGAGCGTGCCGTTGAAATTTAAAAACCAAAGACCCGATGCATAGGGGCCCCAATGGTTTATGGACTCATAGAATACGTAAAGCGTGCCGTCTATCTCGATGCCGCCCTGGCTTATCTTCGTTCTTTCAACCTTGTCGGCATTCGGGGAGTAATGTGCGGGTACAAGCTGACGTGCGGCGCCGTTTCCGTCGTCAAGAAATCCGTTCCAGTTGATGCCATTTGTAAAATCAAAATCGTCGGTATATCCCGCAACGGTTCCGCGCCAGTTGGCTTTTTGCGTTTTATCGACCTCGCCTCTGCCAAAGGTATCACCGAACAGAAAATACATTCTCTGCTGTGCGGGGCTGTACACGGGAACGCCGAGGTCGGTGCCGTAAACATCCCATTTTCCCGTTTCCTTTTCTCCCGTAATGTTGGAGACAAAACGTACTTCCTTGATGTTTTTCATTGTCGGTTCTCCTCTTTACGTGATATTTCGATATCAAAAATAAGGGAATTGTACATCTCCCATTTGGAGCATATAAGCATCATGTGCTTGCCGTCGTCCTTTACGTAGCGCGGGCATATTCTCGGCTCGTATACAATACCGTAATGCGCGTGCGAAGCAATGAGCACCGCATCGCTCCACTCTCCGTCAAGCGATTTTGCAACACGCATAACGATAGAGCCGCGGTTTATCCTGCCTGCCTTGGGTGTGCAGTACATCATCACCCATTCGCCGAGGTATTCGTTATACATAACTCCCACACCGCCGACCATAGGTTCAACGGCACAGAAATCGCACATCATGGCATCTCTGCCTTTTTTAAATACTCCTTTTCCGTTCTCATCTCTGCCGACAAGATATTCGTAAGCGGCAAAGTTTTCTATCTCATCCTTATTAACGCGCATCAGCTTACAGCCGCCGCGTCTGCCGCCGGGTACACCGAATATATATACCCAATCCCCGTCAAGCACGGGATGAAGCTGTGCAAAATTGCTCTCCTCTGGCCAACGGAGATCGTCGGGCATTTCCCAGCTTCTGCCGAGATCGGATGATTTGGCGAGTCCGCCGTAATTACATTTCCATACTCCCGGCTTTTCCGGATCGGTCCAACTGCGCACGGACATAAAGCCGAAATATACGTTGCCGTTTACATAGACTGCGCCCGTGGGGATCTTTGACATCTCCACATCCTTTTTGTGGTGCGAGAGCAAAAATTCACCGCCGTTGCCGTTATATTCGCCAGAATCAACGGAATAAAAACCGTCAAAGAGAATTCCGTCCGTGTAGTCGAAATCAGAGGAATGTGCAAGCATATTCGCGCGCCAAGGGAGTCCTGCGCCGTCCTCGCGCTTGGTGTCTCCAAACGCGAACATAACGAAATCCTTGCAATCGACCATATATCCGCCGCCGACGGAGGCAACACCGTAGTTTGTCTGCGTTCTGTTGGGTGAATACTCTCCGCTCAGCATATCAACGAATTTAACGGAATCAACGCTTTTAAGATTGTATTTGTTTTCTTCATCCCACAGAGTGCGCCATTCGGGAAAAGCATCCGAGCCGTCCATTGCTCGCAGCTTGCGTATCATTTGCATTCTCTCGGTGCCCTCTGTGCCGAGCGCTGTTTCCATTTCCTCGGTAAACGGCTCTCTTGTGGGAGTTGTTTCGGGGTAGGGAGGCGAGGTGTACGTTATTTTGTTATTCCGAATTTCGGGCAATTTTAATACACCGACAGCTTTGTCTGCACCGCAGACGTTGATCTTATCGAAAAACTTTTCGCATACGGAAACGGTAAGGCTTGCACCGTAAGGGCTGTCATCTCCTATCATCACTTGCGGATTTTCGAATTCTCCGCCGTTTATCTGAAGTGTGATGCTTCCGTTTACGTGTCTTTCGAGGTTGTCGGGGTTTTCTCCGCCCTCGCAGATAAGATGGATAGGCTTGCTAAAGCGGCCTCCGTTTATCTCCATAAAAACATTACCGTCAACGCTGTTCATACCCGTTACCGACGAGTATTCGTCGCCGGAAAATTCACCGCCGTTTACGGATACGGAATAATTCGCGTCCTTTATTACCGTGCCGAAAACGGAGCGGTGCGGAGTGCCGGGGTAAGCGCCGATCGCGGCTCTTCTGTTTCCGCCGCGTATAAAGCGCCATTTACCGGAATTTATATCAGCTCTCGCGTCGCATTTGCAGGATTCCCAAAGCGTATCTCTGTATGAGGCGGACTGAGCATCGCATCCGCAGTAGATGCCGATGTATTTTCTTGCATCCCTACCAAGCTCGCAGATGATGCCATCTCCTACACTTACGTTGTTATAACGGAAAAACAGAAACAGATCGTCTTTTTCTGCTATAAGCTTCAAGTTCTCCAAGGTGTAATCGCCGTAAAAAGTCAGGTTTGCTTCAAGTATAACAGCGGCGCCGCTTTCGCGGTAATCGATACCGTTATATACGGAGGTAAGGGTAATTCGCGCGTAATCGGATGGAAAAGCATAGTTTCTTTCAAATACAATCGGACCGCATACAACTATAGTACCGCCCTTGTATTTTGTCATACCCAGAGCTTCGGCAAGGGGCGCGGCATTCTCGGGGCATGTGCCGTTCATATTGCCTGCGCCGTTCTGCGTAACGAAAACCGTCTTATTCATACCGTCCTCGCTTTTTGTTTTATTTCTTGCTTAAGGTCATTTCAAGTATAAAGGTGTTGTAGCAGGGCTCCCAGGTAGACATAATGAGCGCCACCTTTTTGCCGCCATCCTGCATAAGCGCAGAGCAGGTAAAACCGCCGTACAGACCTGCGCCGATAGAGGGGAAGGTAAGCTCAGCCGAGCAAGCGTAGGGGCCTGCGGGTGACTTTGCAGTGTAAATATACAGCGTGCTGTCCTTTTTGAAGGTTATCATCCATTCGCCGAGGTATTCGTTGTAAACAACGGTGTTTTCCGATACCTTGCGGTTGATGAGGGCAAAGTCCGAGCGGATGCCCTCCTCGCCCTTGTTCCATATCGGCTCGCCCTCTGCTGTATATCCGGTAAGATATTCATAAGCGGAAATATCCTCGAGCTTATCCTTGTCAACACGCATCATGCGTGCAAAGCCTTGGCGGCCGCCTGTTATGCCGGTGATGTATATCTTGCCGTCCGCTTCGCAAAGCACGGGGGAGTTCTGGCAGAATTTTGAGTCTCCGGGCCACTGCACACCCTGTACTATTGACCAGCTCTTTCCGTCGTCGGTGCTTTTTGCAAGACCGCCGTAGTTGCAGTCCCAGCCCGCGTCGGAATCCCAGTTGTTTACGGACATAAAGTAGAAGTAGATATTGCCGTTAACGGAAATTGCTCCCGTGGGAATCTTGGAATATTCGGTGTACGGCTTTTTCAGACCCGTTATCAATTCGCTTGCATATCCGTCCGAGGCTTTTGAATACATACCGTCAAAGATTATTCCGTTTGAAAAATCAAGGTCGGTGGTGTATGCGGCGGTATTCGTTCTCCATCCGCCCTTCATTTCACCTTCAGAGAAGGTATCGCCGAAGAAGAACCAAAGCTTGCCGTTGTGGAACACGGGGAAGCCGAGGTCTGTACCGCAGATATTGTAGAGGGAGCGTGTGCGGTTAAGGGAATACTCACCTGTCAGCATCGCAACCGCGTGAACGTTGGTGACTGCGCTGAGGGATGATTGCTTGTTTGAGGTGTTGCGTGCGCTCAGATCGATGGTTTTGACCTTTTCAACGACGGAAAGCCCCCGCTTTTCATAGTCGTTGAACATAAATTTATACAGCTTTTTTACGGATCTATCGACAAAAAGGGTGTCGCCGTCTTTCTCAAGGCATTCGGCAATAAAATGTTCGACAGCATACTGAATCTGAAAATCCTCTCCGCCGAGCAGATATATCGCAGTCTTTCCGTCTGTCTCCTCAACGAAAACGGAGAAGCTGCCTTTGGAGATGTTGGCGTCCTCAGCGGTCTTTCTGTTCGTATCCCCGATGATTATTTCAAGATCGGCGCGTTCCGCTTTATCGGAATCGAGAGAAGCATCAAGGCGGCAGCCCGTTGCTTCCTTTATATATGTTCTGAGGGTTGACACGGCGTTCGAAACGGTCTTGGAGGCATTTTCCGCACGGATAAGAACGGCATTCGATTCACCGTTGGTCACGATACGGATCTTTCCGTCATCAGGCTTTGCCGGATCTTCCGTTTCGGTCGTAATTACGGGTGTATCCGTTGCAGGCTCGGTGGTGTTTGCTGTAGTACCCGCTCCGCAGGAGCAAAATAGCATAAGCGGAAACAGTGCAACCGCCGACAGCAAGGCTATGAGAATGTTCTTTTTCATTTGTGCCTCCATTTATGACAAAAGATAATTACTGCGTTAAGTCCATTATATAAACAAAATCTCGCAAAGTAAATAGCAGATTTTGAGAAAACACAATGCCGTACGGCAACAATAGTTAAATATAGAGCTTGTCAGCATATTGCAATTGAATAAAAAAGGTGATATCATAAAAAAGAAGAGTGTGTCAATTGTTGTCATCCGCTTTTCAATAATTGTCATATCCCGTTCTCTTGCTTGCATACGCGTTTTGCGAATGTTATACTTTAGTCGTTAAAATATGTTCTATATTATGGAGGTAATTATGGCTGTAGTGTACGGATTCGGCTCGGCTGCCGTGGATTTCCGTATCAGAACTGCTGATTACGGTGATCTTTATAAGGACAAGCTTCTTGCCCAGACTTGGGCGGAGATGGGCGGCGGCGCGGTTGCAAACTTTCTTTCTCAGGTCTCCCGTCTCGGTGTTAAGACCGCTTTTCTCGGCAAGCTCGGTAACGACGTTATCGGTAAAAGGATAATCGAGCTTCTCGAAAAGGAAAACGTTGATTGCTCCAATATTATCGTTTCCGATGATTATTGCTCTCCCTTCAACGTTGCGGTCTATTCCGGTCTTGAGATGCGCAGAAGGGGAGGTTTTCTTATTCCCAACAGCCTTGCAAAGCTGACCGACGAGGATATAGCAAAGCTTGTTGCTCCCATAACCTCAGAGGACTTTGTTATGATAGAGATAGGCGAGATCCCGCCCTCTCAGGTGATCGCTTTTGCAAATGCCGTTCACGCAAAGGGGGCTGCGCTTTGTATCGACGTTGACCTTGACCCCGTGCGTCAGTGCGGCTTTACTCCCGAGGAGTTTGACGGAGTTTGCAAGCTTTGCGACGTGCTTATCCCCAACGTAGTTTCTATGGCGACGATATATTCCGATATGACGGCGGCATCCCTTGCAGAGAAGATGTACGGCATTTACGGCAAGCCCTGCATCGTTTCCGCGGGTAAGGAAGGCGCTTATTACTGCGAGAACGACGAAGGCGCTAAGAACGTGCCGATATATGACGCGGTAGTTGTTGATACCGTAGGCGCGGGCGATGCGTTCCACGGCGGAGTCGTTTACGGACTTGTAACGGGCATGAGCATTGCCGAGGCTGTTTGGTGCGGCTCTGTATGCGGAGGCATCAACTGCTCCACATTCGGCGCGCGTGACGGAATGGCAAACGGCGAGACAGTCAGAAAGATTTTGGAGGCGTAAAATGTCTAAATACAGCGAACTTTTCGATTTAACTCCCGAAGCACTCAAAAAGGATGCGGTGCTTCGTTTCCCCGGTGCCTGCTCGGAAAATAACGGTATCGTTATCTCCTGCGGCTGTGCAATGAAGGCCGGCGCTTACGCAAAGAAGCTCGGTGCTGCCAGGGTTGCCATCATTGCGGATAAAATAATCATTCAACTCGGTATGCTTGCTCCCATTACCGATTCGCTTGACAAAGAGGGAATTGAGCATTGCTATTTCTGCGATATCGCACCCGAGCCCCATACCGATGATCTGCTTGCCGCGGAAAAGGCGGCAAGAGAATTCGGTGCGGACGCGGTTATCGGTGTTGGCGGCGGAAGCTCGCTTGATACCGCAAAGGTGACCGCGTGTGCGCTCTCTTGCGGCGACAATGCAGTTGATATCATTACCAATAAGGTTCCCACCAAGCGTACCGTTCCGCTTATCCTTCTTCCCACCACTTCGGGTACGGGAAGCGAGGTCAGCCCCTATGCGGTAGCAAGCCATAACGGCAAAAAGGTGTTTATCAGCTCCCCCGAGGCAATTCCGGATATCGCGCTTGTTGACCCCATAATGACCGCGACCATGCCCGCAAAGGTGACCGCTTTCACGGGTCTTGATGCGCTTACCCATGCTGTTGAGGGTGTTTGCGGATGCACCAATCCCTTTACAAAGGCGCTTGCAGTTCAGGCTGTTGAGATAGTATTCGAGGCGCTTCCTCTTGCAGTCAAGGACGGAAACGATATGGAAGCAAGAACCAAGATGGCTTACGCTTCCGTGCTCGGTATGATGGCATACACTCAGGGCGGCGGACTTTACGCACACAGTGCTTCCTACATACTTACCCTTGCAAAGAACGCTCCCCACGGTCTCGGCTGCGGACTTACTCTTCCTTACACTCTCGCTTACAATATGAACGAGATAAAGGATCTGCTTGAGGCGTTTATTCCCGCAATTACCCGCAGCGGTATCGCCGCTCCCAAGACTGCAAAGGACGTTCCCGATGCATTCCTTGCCCTCGTTAAGACTGTCGGCGCTCCCGCTACCATTGCGGAGCTTGGCTATAACGAGGAGGATATCCCCGCGTTTGCACATTCTCTCTTTGCCGATTACTACCGCGCAAAGAACCCCAGAACCGCTGATGAAGCAAGCCTTGCCGAGCTTGTAAAGATGATGTACAACGGCAAGATAGAATATTAACATTCTTTTAGGAGGAAAACAAAATGGAAATTTACGGCGCAGGTTCACTTGAGGACGTAAGAATTTGTACCGAGCTTGGCGTAACCGGTATACTCACGAACCC
>JAZQFL010000146.1:0-2486 GCA_045539485.1 Eubacteriales bacterium | reverse complement strand
CGCCGGTGAAAAGTCCGTAGCCGTAAGAAACGTGTACGATAGCGTTTTCATCCGCACCCGTTGCCGCAAGCTGACGCGCGGCGCAGTCGCCCCAGATCTCCAGGTCCTTTCTTGTATAACCTACAACGATCTGCTTTCCGGTGGTACCGCTTGATGCGTGAAGTCTTACAACGTCCTTCATAGGCACGGCAAACAGTCCGTAGGGATACGTATCGCGCAGGTCCTGCTTGCAGGTAAAGGGAAGCTTTACAATATCCTCGCGGCTTTTGATGTCCTCGGGCTTTACACCCGCCTTGTCCATCATATCGCGGTAATAGGGTACGTTTTCATAAACTCTTTTTACGGTAGCTGCGAGGCGCTCGCTCTGCCATTTTTCTATCTGTTCTCTGGGTGCAGTTTCGATTTCTTTTTGCCAATAACGCTCTTCCATTGTTTTTTACCTCTTAGTTAAAAAATTTATTCAAGACCGTAGCCGAGGTTGAACGCCTTTACGTTCACATCAATGAACTGCGGTTTTACACACGCTTTAATTGCTTCTATCCACTTTTCTGCGGGGATATCGGTCTCTCTTGCGAATTTGCCGAGCAGAACGATGTTAACAGCTCTCGCGGTACCTGCCTCCGCGGCAAGGGAAAGCGCGTCGAACTCAAATATATCCGCGCCGTTTGCCTTTAATTTTTCAAGCACGTCGGAGGGATACTCGCACACACCCGTAATAACGGGCATGGGATCTGTCTCGCGGTTATTGGTGATTATCTTGCCGTCCTTTTTGAGGCAGGAAGCGTATCTTGCCGCCTCCAGCTTTTCAAAGGAAAGGATGTAATCCGCCTCGCCGTCGGTAACAACGGGGGAATATACCTTATCGCCCCATCTAACGTAGGTAACAACGCTTCCGCCGCGCTGGCTCATTCCGTGGACCTCGCTTACCTTAACGTCAAAGCCTTCGGAGAGAACGACTCTTCCGAGCACCTTGCTGGCAAGGAGAGTACCCTGACCGCCTACACCTACTATAAGTGCACTTTTTGTGTTTTTCATCTTACTTGTCCTCCCCGTCCTTAATGGCATTGAATGCGCAAAGCTGCTTGCAAACTCCGCAGCCTACGCAAAGGGTAGCGTCTACCCTTGCCTTGCCGTTCTTCATACTGATCGCGGGACAGCCCAGCTTCATGCAAGCCTTACAGCCGCGGCAATCGGATTCGGAGATAACAAGGGGCTTTTTCGCCTTTACGGACTTAAGCAGAACGCAGGGACGGCGGGAGATTATTACGGAAGGCTCGCTTACCGCAAGCTCCTCCTTTACAGCCTCCGCACAAGCCTTGAGATCGTAAGGATCCACAACGCGGACTCTTTCTATACCAACCGCATGGCAAAGCGCCTCAAGGTCTATCTTTGCGGCAGGCTCACCGCGCAGGTTCATACCCGTTGCGGGGTTCTGCTGATGGCCTGTCATACCCGTGATGGAGTTATCAAGGATGATAACGGTGCTGTTTGTTGCGTTATAAGCAATGTTGATAAGACCCGTTACACCGCTGTGGAGGAAGGTGGAGTCGCCGATAACGGCAACGCTCTTCTTTTCCGCATCCTCGCCGCCCGCAAGGTTAAAGCCGTGCAGGCCCGATACTGAAGCACCCATACAAAGGGTGGAATCGATAGCGAACAGCGGAGCCTGAGCGCCGAGGGTGTAGCATCCGATATCGCCGAGAACGGTTATCTTCTGCTTTGCAAGGGTGTAGAACATTCCTCTGTGGGGACAGCCTGCGCACATAACGGGGGGACGCATGGGAATATCGCCCACGTTGGCATCAACACATTCCTTTGCTTCCTTGCCGAATGCCTTGGCAACAAACTGCTGGGAAAACTCGCCGATAGGCGGGAACATATCCTTGCCGCCGTCAAGCTTTATGCCGAGATTACGGCAGTGGTTTTCGATAACGGGATCAAGCTCCTCAACAACGTAGAGCTGTTCTACAGATGCGGCGAAGTCACGGATAAGCTTTTCGGGCAGGGGATTTACGATACCGAGCTTGAGTATCTTAACGCCCTCTCCGAATACCTCCTTGACATACTGATAGCAGGTACCGGAGGTAATGATGCCCACACTTCCCTCTCCCTCAACGCGGTTGAAGGGGCAGTTTTCCGCGTACTCCGCAACCTGGGCGGTACGCGCCTCAACTACGGGGTGGCGCTTCTTTGCGTTACCGGGCATCATTATGTACTTTGCGCCGTTCTTTTCGTATTTAATATTCTCTCTCGTCTCGCGCTCACCGAGCTCTACAAGGCTCTGTGCGTGCGCAATACGTGTGCAGAGGCGGAGCATAACGGGGGTATCGAACCTTTCGGAAAGCTCGAACGCCGCCTTTGCAAACTCCTTGCATTCCATGCTGTCTGCAGGCTCGAGCATAGGAACCTTTGCGGATACCGCATAGTGGCGGCTGTCCTGCTCGTTCTGGGAGGAGTGCATACCGGGGTCATCGGCAACACATATA
>JAZQFL010000145.1:0-2428 GCA_045539485.1 Eubacteriales bacterium | reverse complement strand
CCCTTCATACGGTCGATGGGATCATGCTCGGAAAGCCATACGGTATAGCCGTCGCCATCCTTAACGATCTCGCTGTCAACAGGCATAAAAGTAGAGGGACGGTGGTGGTAGGGCCAGTTAAACTCTACACCGCCGGAGATCCAAGAACCGAGTGCGCCGATAAGAGCGGGCTTAATTACGTGCTGACGGTAGAAGAAATCGTAGCCGGTACGCTTGTCCTTAGCGGAGAAGATACGACCGCCGATCTCGGGAAGGATGATAAGCTCAAGGTACTCGTTCTCAAGACGGATAGCCTCGTACTCCTTGTCAAACTTTTCCTTCTGTCTGGTCTTGATAACTACCTTATTGGGATAAGGGTTACCGGTAGAGCGCTGATGTACGCGGTTTTCCGCAAACATAGGAAGCTCTTCGCAGGGGGATTCGGGATAAGTAGGTATAACTATCTTTTCCCTTTCAGCAATAATGCCGGTGCCAAAAGCCATGGTGATTCTCCTTTACTTATTTGATACGCAGTTCGCATAGTTATTTACGATACTATTTTATCAGTTGATATTTAAGGTGTCAACACTAAATTGGGGGTAAAAATTACACAGATTTTTTAATGGGTGCACGAACTTGACAACGACATGCTAAAATGATAGTATATTGTAAACGGAGGACGCTATGAAGATATACGTTTACATCGATCCCGAATACAAGGAATCCATCTGGCTTTCGCAAACTTACCGTTCAATTTGTGAGGAAGCCGCTAAAAAGAAATACAATGTCGTTCTGATTGACGGCGAGAGCATATTCAGCGCAGACATAGGCGAATATTTTAAAGGCGAAACAAAACGCGTTCTGCTTGTGCTTACTACCTCTCTCGAGCATTCCGAAAAGCTTGGTGCGATCCTCTTCAGCCACGACGTACACATGCTGCTTGTCAATCACCAGAATCCGCAGATCGCAAACAACTCCTCCTGCGTAATGGTGGATTACACCGACGGAATGAGGCGAATAGTCGAATACCTTTGTGCATGCGGCAGAACGAGCACAGCTCTGTACGGCATCAACCCAAAATCTGCTACGGATATGATAAAGTACGAGTATTACAAAAACCTTCAGGGCATGAGCTATTCGCGCGAAAGCTCTCTTGCGAAGGCTATATACTACAACAAACACGGATTTGACGAATGCTTTAACTATATGCTGCCGGACGTTGATAAGTTCGACTCCTTTATATGTGCAAACGATATCGTAGCACGTTCACTGATAAACAAGCTCTCGGAGATAGGCAAACGCGTTCCCGAGGATATTTTTGTTGTATCGTTCGGCGACTATCTTATCTCGCAGATGGGCGAACCGACACTTACAACGATATCGGTTGACCACAGCGAGCTTGGAAAGCAGGCACTTTTTGCTTACAGCTATCTGCATAAATCCGACACTAATATCAATATGACGGCAAAGGTGCCCTCAACCCTTTTTGTGCGCCGCTCGACTGCCGATATGCATCCTACGGCTTATGCAGAGCGCAAGTACATACCCGCCCCCACCGAAAAGATACTGGGCTTTTACAATGACGAGGCAAGCCGCAAGATACTTGCCCTTGAAAATATGCTCTCATCCTGCGATAAGCTTGATCTGCAGATAATCAGCGGTATGTTGAATAAGGTTCCCTACACCAAGATGGCAAGCGGTCTGTTCATTTCCGAAAACGTGATCTTTTACCGCATCAAACGCCTCGTAAAAGCGGCAGAAGTCGAAAACAAGGAACAGCTCCTTTCTCTCATCACCGCCCACCTCTCGCAAAAAGAAATATCGGAATACATCGAAGCCGATTCGATGAAATGACAAAAGCGCTTGGGCTTAATGCCCAAGCGCTTTTGTCTTAGCTCTTACGTTTCTTAACAAGCACTGCTACCGCAACGATTGCTATTACAGCAACAGCGGCAATAACCGCAATAATTACTGTGTTATTGCTTTCGTTATCCGAAGGCTCAACAGGTGCATCGGTATAAGGAGCCTCTGTTGCGGGAGCTTCGGTTTTGGGTGCATCTGTTACAGGCTCGCTTGTTACAGGCTCTTTAACGGGATCTTCAACAACAGGCGTGTCGCTCAGCTCTGCAATAAGCTTGTAAACGCCGTTCTGTTCGGAGCGGTAGAGTCCGTCTCCGTCTTTAATATAGCCGATATGCGCAAAGCTGATAGAGTGATCCTCAGCATTAGCAAATCTGTGGCTGTTCGGCTCAAAGAGGTATGCTATAAGGTATGCATCGCTGTTATTCATAGTAACGGCGTATGCACCTTTATCAAAAGTAACCTCCGCCGCAGTTCCTATCAAGGTGTTTGCATACCCGCCGCTATACTTGCGCAGGGTAAGGGTACTTCCCTCCTTAAGCTTGGTGTAAGGAATACCTTGAAGATCAAGAAGCTCCAGAATTTCATC
>JAZQFL010000144.1:0-4699 GCA_045539485.1 Eubacteriales bacterium | reverse complement strand
AAACCCCTCCTAAGGGTTAGTTACAGGTTCGATTCCTGTTGCGGGTGCCAATACGAGAGGGTACGCATCGCGTACCCTCTCGTATTGGCTTTTTACAAATGGAGGAATCGAACCGCTCGGTAGTGAATCGACATCCGGGGGATGTCGAGAGCCGAGCGGACCGGAACCCGTCGAGGGTGGAGAATTCGATTCCTGTTGCGGGTGCCAGAAAAAAGCCTAATGCATTTGCGTTAGGCTTTTTCAATGAAGCGCACCTGCGGCGCATAAAAAATGAAGCAGCCTTCTGCTATGAAGCGTGGCTTTGCCACACGGAGAGGTTAGCTGCGCTTCGCTTCATACGAGAGAACGCGAGTGCTTTATAGAAGCCGCAAGGCTTCCGCTTCACATCGGCATCAGCCGATGCGGATTGTTTTCAAGGACGGCGAGATAGTTATGACCGACAGAAAATTTTTCTGAGATACCGTTTTATAGGTGATCCGAGGAGCGTAATGAGTGCTTGAATCAGCATTTATTGCGCTCCTCGGTTTTCTTTTTAAAAACTCTTG
The DNA here is from genome assembly GCA_045539485.1 of Eubacteriales bacterium. Classification (GTDB taxonomy): domain Bacteria; phylum Bacillota; class Clostridia; order Oscillospirales; family CAG-272; genus RUG12395. The sequence goes on along the minus strand of JAZQFL010000144.1, from coordinate 4,154 downwards.
AAATTAGTATTTTTGATATGGTATACTGAACCCGTAAAATGGATAGGTATGAAAAAAATACGTGTCAAAGACGTAAACACGTAAAAAAGAAAGGAACAACATGGGTATTTTTGAAATCTTATCGCTGCTATGCGGACTAGCGCTCTTTCTATACGGAATGGACGTTATGGGAGACGCGCTTAAAAAGAGTGCGGGAAGAAAGCTGAAGACTATCCTCGGCAATCTGACATCGAATCAGTTCAAGGGCTTTTTGCTCGGACTCGGTGTTACCGCAATAATTCAGTCGTCTTCCGCTACCACGGTTATGGTGGTCGGTTTCGTTAACTCCGGCACGATGACGCTTACTCAGGCAGTCGGCGTTATTATGGGTGCAAACGTAGGTACGGCTGTTACCGCATGGATCACGGCTATGAACGGTATCGGCGGCGGTGCCGCACAGGCTACTGCCTGGCTCGAGTGGCTCAAGCCTGACGCCTGGATGCCCGTGCTTGCGCTAATCGGTATCTGCCTTATTATGTTTGCAAAACGCTCAAGACCCAAGGATATCGGTGCTATCCTTATGGGCTTTGCCGTGCTTATGGTGGGTATGGAGACAATGTCCGGTGCTGTTTCCGGCCTAAAGGAAAATGAGGCGTTCTGCAATATACTTACTCTGTTTACAAACCCGATCCTCGGTATTCTCGCGGGTACGGTTCTTACGGCGATAGTTCAATCCTCCTCTGCATCTGTCGGTATACTTCAGGCGCTCTCCAGTACGGGTGCTATCTCCTATGCGGCTGCGATGCCGATCATTATGGGTCAGAACATCGGTACCTGCGTTACGGCGATCATCTCATCCTTAAGTGCGAATAAAAATGGTAAGCGCGCCGCTTTTGCACACCTTTATTTCAATATCATAGGTGTAACGCTCTGGATGGGTATGTACTACCTTGTCGGTTGGATATTTAACCTTGTCGGAACCTTTGACGTGTTATCGTTTGCAAAGGGAACGATGATAGATATGTGGGGCATTGCAGGTATACACACGGTATTCAAGATATTCTCCGTAATTCTCATCTCTCCCTTTGCCAAGTGGCTTGAAAAGCTTGCTGTTGCTTCCGTTAAAGGTACGGATAAGAAGGGCGACGAGTTTACCGATATGCTTGACGAGCGTCTGCTTGATACACCTGCGGTCGCTATCGAAAGATGCAAGACTGTTACCAATCAAATGGCTACTATAGCTATCGGCTCATTGCTGAAATCATCTCAGCTTCTTGAAGCTTATGATCCAAAGGTCGCCGAGGCGATCAATGCCGAGGAGGATAAGGTCGATATATACGAGGACGTGCTCGGCTCGTACCTTGTGCGCCTTGCCGCAAGGGATATGACCGAAGGGGAAAGCGTTGAGGTCACAAAGATTCTCCATATGATAGGTGATCTTGAGCGTATATCCGACCATGCCGTAAACGTTGCCGAATCCGCCGAGGAGATAAAAGATAAGGGCATCGCGTTCTCCGAGGATGCCACCAAAGAGCTTTCAACGCTCCGTGCGGCAGTTGAGGAGATATGCACGATAACTAAGGATGCGCTTGCGGAAGAGAATATGGAAAAGCCAAGCCTGATCGAGCCTCTCGAGCAGGTAGTTGACGATCTGAAGGACACGATAAAGCTGCACCACACCATCCGCCTCAGCAAGAGCCTTTGCAGTATCGAGCTCGGTTTTATACTTTCCGACCTGCTTACCAATTTTGAGCGTGTTTCCGACCATTGCTCCAATATTGCGGGTTGTCTTATCGAAATGTCCCGCCGCGAGTCGCTTGACCTCCACAGCTATTTAAGCGAAGTGAAAAAGGGCGGCAAGGAATACAGCAAGCTCTATGAGCAGTATTCCGAAAAGTATTCGCTTCCCGAAGCGTAAAAATAATAAAAAAGCTTGTGCTACTTTGAAAAGCACAAGCTTTTTTGTTTGTTAATCTATTCTGTATACTGTAATATGGCGGTACTTTTTATCGGGGGTAAGGTAAGATCTTCCGTTCGGGTCTGCGGGGTCGTTGGGCTCGAACTGAGTTTCAAAGCATACCGCGTGGTGCTTTTCCTGCTTCACTCCGCCCTTGAAATCGGGTCCGTTGCCGAGGAAATTTGCGGTATATACCTGCATGCAAGGCTTGGAGGTAAGCACGGTCATCTTTCTTTCGGGAACCTTGCATACAGCCGCAAGATTCAGCTTAACGCCCTCAAATACCTCCTGCTTTTTGCGGTCAAGGATGAAGTTGTGGTCATAACCGGGATATGCAAGCCCGGTCTTGTCCATGTCTTTGCCTATCGCCTTTTCCTCGCGGAAGTCAAATGCGGTGCCGTCAACAAACGGGCGGTTGCCGGTGGGCAGAAGCGTTGCCGGATCAACTTCCGTGTACTTGTCCGCAAATATTCTCAGGCTGTGGTCGGCAATACCCGGTTTGTCAAAACCGTGCAGATTAAAATAGGAGTGATTTGTCATATTGCAGACGGTGGTGGATGTGGTCTCCGCTCTGTAATCAATGATAAGCGAGCGGTTCTTGAGAATGTAATTTACGGAGATGTGCATTCTGCCGGGATAACCCGATTCGCCCGCGTAAGAGATAAGGCCGCAACAGATGCAGGGCCAACCTTCGTGGGTAAGTCCGTCTTCTACGTACCAGTATTTCTTGTCGAAGCCCTCATAGCCTCCGTGCAGGTGGGTGGTTCCCTTGCTGTTGAGGTCAAGGTATATATCAAGTCCGTCTATCGTTATCTTGCCGCCGGCGATGCGGTTTGCGTATCTGCCGATCGTTGCACCTACACAGCCGCCGCCGTTCAAATATCCTTCAAGCGTGTCATATCCGCACACAAGGTCGGTTCCGTTGTGTATAAAGCGGTGGAGAATAGCGCCGTAATCAAGTACGGATATGCTTATCTGTCCGTTCGATACGGTGTGGCTGTATATCTCTTCCCCTGTGGGAAGCTTGCCCATAAATTCTTTTTTGTAACCGTTCATCTTCCGCCCTCCTTATGCGTTTTCTTTTTCATACTGCTTGCTCAGTACCGTACCGTCGGGCTTTGTAAGCTCCCATTTGAGCGTGTTGTAATCGGTGATTATAACGGTTCCGTCGGAGAATTCGGTGCGGTATACACCATCAGAGAGCTTTCTGTGGTCGTCCATATATTCGTACTGGAGGTACCGAAGCGCCTCGTATTCCTCATACGCGGTCTTGAGGTAGGTCATTGCCTCGTCAAGATCGTTATCGTCTCTGCTGTAGAGGTCTACCTTGCCCATCCAGTCGCGTCCCGGGCCGAACTTGCTGTTGAAGTACATAACGGGGCGTCCGCCGTACTCAAAGAACAGAAGCTGCTCCTCCGGGCTCTTCATTGTGTAGTTTACGGTGTCGGAGGTGGGGTTTGACATTACGATGCCGTGGTATACTATCTGCCAGAAAGGAACGCTTTCGCCGAATATGGGATTGTACTGAGAGCAGTCTTTTGAGTGGCAGCCGACGTAAAGCACGGCATCCAGGTCTGCATTCATATAGTCCATATATCCCTCGCACTGATAACCGCCGAATACGGAGGTTGCAAGGCGGGCTATCTTGCGGTAGTATTCCTGTGCCTTCTTGCGGCTTACGGGGTGGTCGGGGTCACAGCACTTTTCGGGAACGTAAGCAGTGAATTCGTCAATATAGAACATTCCGCTGAAGCCGTAGCCCTTTACTATCGGCAGATCGTCCTTTGCATATCTTTCGTATGCGCGCTGGGGGCACACTGCATAAGGCTCGCCTCCGTTAAGTCCCTTGAGCTTGTAGATATCGCGGGAGAACGCGTAATACTCGCCCTTTTCGTTTCTGCGCTTTGCAAGGTCCTTTATATCAAAGTTGTTCGCTATCTCATACGCACCGCAGCTTACGGTGTGGGCAACTACCTGATAGCCTAGGCGCTGTGCGCGTGCAATAAAACGCTTGAGCGCAGGGTCGCCGCCGTAGCGGGGGTCGCTGGGGTACTGCTGGGGGAAACGTCCGTCGTGACCTGCGGGTCCCCAGCCGACGAGGCATATCTCTGCCTTGTCGATTCCGTTTTCTTGAAGCTTGTCTATCATTCTTTCAAGCATTTCAATGGTGCAGGTAACGTGCAGGGGCGGCTCGTTTGCGGGGGTCTGATGGCGGACG